>JAFYPG010000216.1 GCA_017547605.1 Prevotella sp. | reverse complement strand
GTCTGCGATAGACCTAACAAAAGAACCGTCCCCCTGTTTGGCGAAAAGCGCCACCACCTCGTAGCCACAGGCGACACAGTGCTCGATCTCGCGCTGGCCCTCGACGACGAAGAGACCTTCCTCGCGACGGAGGGAGGACTTCTGCTGAAGGGCCACGACATGCTTGATGCGGGCGTTCTGGACGCTGGTGATGATATTTTCTTCCATAATCGCTGCAAAATTACAAAAATTCTTCGTAATTTTGCACGCAGAACCAAAAAACTTACAAGTTATGACACTATTCAGGAAATGCCTGCCTGATCTGCTGGCAGTGCTGTTGTTTGCCGTCCTGGCCTTTGCCTATTTCTTCCCTGCCGATATCGAGGGACGTATCCTCTATCGCCATGATGCCTCAGCGGGACGCGGTGCAGGACAGGAGGGTATCGAGTACCTGCAGAAAACGGGTGAGCGCTCCCGTTGGACGAACGCCCTCTTCGGAGGTATGCCCACGTACCAGACGGCTCCCTCGTATAAATCCACAGACCTGTTGACGAAGGCCGTCAACGCCTATCACCTGTGGCTGCCAGAGAACGTGTGGTTTGTCTTCGCCTATCTGCTGGGCTTCTATATCCTGTTGAGGGCCTTCGACTTCCGACAGTATATGGCGGCGCTGGGTGCCATTATCTGGGCCTTCTCCACCTATTTCCTCATCATCATTGCTGCAGGCCATATCTGGAAGGTGTGGGCCCTGGCCTACCTGCCACCGATGATCGCGGGTATCGTACTCGCCTATAAGGGGAAATACCTGTGGGGACTGTTGCTCACGGCGGTGTTCACGGCCTTTGAGATCAACGCCAACCACGTGCAGATGACCTATTATTATCTGTTCATCGTTCTCTTCTTGGTGATTGCGTGGCTGGTGGAAGCCATCCAGAAGAAAGAGATGGTGCGCTTCCTGAAGGCGACGGGTGTCTGTATCGCTGGTGCACTGATCGGTTTGTGCATCAACCTCTCGAACCTCTACCATACGTGGCAGTACAGTCAAGAGTCGATGCGTGGCAAGAGTGAACTGGTGAAGACCAACAGCGCCAACCAGACGAACAGTGGACTGGAGCGCGACTATATCACGCAGTGGAGCTATGGCATCGACGAGACGTGGACCCTGTTGGTTCCGAATACGAAGGGTGGTGCCTCGATGCCGTTGAGCATGAGTGAGAAGGCGATGGAAAAGGCGGATCACGACTTCCTGCCCATCTATCAGCAACTGGGGCAGTACTGGGGTGAGCAACCTGGTACATCGGGTCCCGTCTATGTGGGTGCCTTTGTGCTGATGCTCTTTATCCTCGGACTCTTCATCGTGAAGGGTCCTGTGAAGTGGGCCTTGCTGGCAGCGACCATCCTCTCCATCCTGCTCTCGTGGGGTAAGAACTTCATGGGCTTCACGGATTTCTTCCTCGACTACGTGCCGATGTACGCGAAGTTCCGTACGGTGGCCTCAATACTCGTGATCGCAGAGTTCACCATCCCCCTGTTGGCGATGCTGGCGCTGAAGAAACTGTTGGACGAGCCTGAGCAGATGAAGCCGAGGATGAAGTATGTGGGAATCTCGTTCCTGCTGACGGGTGGTATCGCCATGCTCTTCTCGCTGATGCCCTCTACGTTCTTCGACAGTTTTATCTCCTCAAGTGAGATGCGGGCCATCCAAACCCTACCTGCAGAATATATCCAGCCTTTGGTGGCCAACCTGACGGAGATGCGTCAGGCGGTGTTCACGGCCGACAGTCTGCGCTCGTTCTATATCATTCTGACAGGTACGGGTATCCTGTTGGCTGTCGCTTTTGGCAAACTGAAGAAGGAGTATGCCGTGGGGATTATCCTGGTGCTCTGTCTGGTGGATCTCTGGACGGTGAATAAGCGTTACCTGAACGACGAGATGTTCGTGCCCGTATCGGAGCGTGAGGCGCCCCAGCAGAAGACGCAGACGGATGAACTGATCCTGCGCGACCAGACGCTCGACTACCGTGTGCTGAACCTTGCCTCGAACACGTTTAACGAGAACGAAACGTCCTATTATCATAAGAGCATCGGCGGTTATCACGCTGCCAAGTTGCGCCGTTATCAGGAGATGATCGATTATTATATCTCACCCGAGATGCAGGCCTTGTTCGGGGCTGTGTCGGAGGCCGCTGGTGATATGACGCAGGTGAAGGGCGACAGTATCTGTCCTGTGCTGAATATGTTGAACACGCGCTACTTCATCTTCCCGTTGGAAGGTGGACAGACGGTGCCTATCCAGAACCCCTACGCCTATGGTAATGCGTGGTTTGTGGATCAACTCGACTACGTGCAGAATGCCAATGAGGAGATCGCTGCGATAGGTAAACTCGATCTGCGCCATCAGGCTGTGGCTGATGCGAAGTTCAAGGCGCAGTTGGGTGAGGCCGCTGTTCAGGATACGGCCAGCATCGTCACCATCACCTCGTATGAGCCCAATCGTCTGACTTACGACGTAAACTCTGGCAAGGGTGGTGTACTGGTGTTCTCGGAGATCTACTATCCGGGTTGGACGGCTACCATCGACGGCGAACCTGCTGAATTGGGACGCGTCGATTATATCCTCCGTGCGCTGCGTGTGGAACCAGGCAAGCATCAGGTGGAACTCGCCTTCTTCCCGAAGTCGGTGAACACGACGGAGACCATCGCCTACGTGGCGTTTGCCCTGCTGATACTCATCGTGTTGGGTATCTTCTTTTTGGAATACAGAAACAGGAAAAAGGCCTAAGCGATGAAAAAACTCTTGTCCTTGCCACCTAATCTCGTGGGCAGTTTCCACGAGGTGACTAGTCTGAGTCGCGACGAGTACTTCTGTACCCACGACCCGATAGGACATAGGCTGGGCAGTGGGGGAGGAACCACGTGGCTCCTGCAGGCTTGTTGTCAGGCAGAGTGTGGGGAGGATATAGACCATTGGCTCTCTAAAGAGAAGCGCATCCTGATCCATGCTGGTGGACAGAGTAAACGTCTGCCCAGTTATGCGGTATCAGGTAAAGTGCTGATGCCCATCCCCGTGTTCCGTTGGGAACGGGGACAGCGTCTCTCACAGGATCTGCTGAGTCTCCAGTTACCCCTCTATGAGAAGATGATGGCCATGGCGCCAGACACGATCCATACGATGGTGGTGAGTGGTGATGTGCTGATCCGTG
>JAFYPG010000215.1 GCA_017547605.1 Prevotella sp. | reverse complement strand
GTCTTTCTGCCATACTGATGGATGATACTTACCACAACTTTACGATAGAGCATAGTACTATTGTCGATGGTATGCATTTGGCCAATGAGGAGGCTTTAATTTGTTTGAAAGCCAAGGCTTATCTTGACTTGAGAAATCGAAAGGCCAAAGGTGAGGACATAGACAATGATAAGATAGAAAAGCATAAAAAAGATGTGATTCGTTTGGCTGCATTAATCCCTGGCGGATCTAGATTTGAATTACCGGAGGTGCTAAAAAAGGATGTTGCTGTTTTTTGTGAAGCAGCAGCATCAAACATACCTAATCAGGACTTCCTGAAGTACATAGGATTACCGTCTATGTAATCTTATGATATCATAGAATCTCTGAAAAGATATCTGAACATATAGGCATTGTATTTGAGAGATTGTTTTTTGGTTAATCTTCCCAAATCGCTTTCGTATGTCAGTTTTATTTCGTATCTTTGCCCAAATTTTAATTTACTCCTAAACTATATGAACAAACGAACCCTATTCGCTGCCCTCTTCATGGCAGCCGCTGTAGTGACTGGTCATGCACAGGACAAGTTGTATGCCGATGAATTTTCCCTTTGTGATGTGACCCTGCTGGACGGCCCGCTGAAAAAGGCGCGCGACCTGAATATCCAGACGTTATTGAAGTACGATTGCGACAGACTGTTGGCGCCGTATCTGAAGGAGGCAGGACTGACGCCGAAGGCGAAGTCATACCCCAACTGGGACGGACTGGACGGACATGTGGGTGGTCATTACCTGACGGCAATGGCCATCAATGCAGCCACGGGTGATGAGGCCTGTCGCCAGAGGATGGAGTATTTCATCAGTGAACTGAAAGCCTGTGCTGAGGCTAATGCGAAGAACCACCCCGAGTGGGGCAAGGGCTACGTGGGTGGTGTGCCTGGTAGCGACCGCATCTGGTCTGCCTATAAGAAAGGTGACTTCGGTGCATATTATGGCGCGTGGGTACCTTTCTATAATCTCCATAAGATGTATGCGGGTCTGCGCGATGCTTGGGTGTATGGCGGTAACGAGGAGGCCAAGCAACTCTTCCTGGGTTTCTGCGACTGGGCCATCGATCTGACGGCAGGGCTCTCGGATGAGCAGGTGGAGCGCACCCTCCATACGGAGCATGGTGGTATGAACGAGGTACTGGCCGATGCTTACGCCATCACAGGTGACAAGAAATACCTCGACGTGGCCAAGCGGTTCTCGCACCGTAGGCTGCTGACGCCCCTGTCGCAGCGGCAGGACTGTCTCGACAATATGCACGCCAATACGCAGGTGCCCAAGGTGGTGGGCTTCGAGCGTATCGCAGAACTCTCGGGTGACGAGGCATACCACACGGCGAGTGCCTACTTCTGGGACATCGTGACGGGTGAGCGTTCGCTGGCCTTTGGTGGTAACTCGCGTCGCGAGCACTTCCCCAGCAAGGAGGCCTGCAAGGATTTCGTGAACGACATCGACGGTCCTGAAACCTGTAACACCAATAATATGCTGAAACTGACGGAAGAACTGCATCGCAGGAATCCAGAGGCCCGCTATGCCGACTTCTACGAGTTGGCTACCTTCAACCATATCCTCTCCAGTCAGCATCCTGTGCATGGCGGCTATGTGTATTTCACCTCCGCCCGTCCGCGCCACTATCGCAACTACTCGGCTCCCAACGAGGCCATGTGGTGCTGTGTGGGTACAGGTATGGAGAATCACGGTAAGTACGGTCAGTTCATCTATACCCATGTGGGCAATGCGCTCTACGTGAATCTCTTCGTCAGTTCCGAGTTGAACTGGAAGGAGAAGGGTATCGTGATCCGTCAGGAAACGCAGTTCCCCTATGCAGAGACGAGCCGTATCACCATCGCTAAAGGCAAGGGCCAATTCCCCCTGTTGGTACGCTATCCTGGATGGGTGAAACCAGGACAGTTCGAGGTGAAGGTGAATGGCCAGAAGGTGGAGATCATCAGCGGCCCCTCGTCGTATGTCACCATCGACCGCAAGTGGAAGAAAGGCGATGTCATCGATATCACCTTCCCCATGCACAACAGTATGAAGTACATCCCCAACCTGCCACAATACGTCGCCCTGATGCACGGTCCCGTGATGCTGGCCATGAAGACAGGCACGGAGGATCTGGCCATGCTGGTAGCCGATGACAGCCGTTTCGGACAGTTGGCCGTGGGTAAGAAACTGCCCATCAACGAGGCACCGATCCTGATTAATAACGACATTGAAGACATCGCCAATCAGTTGGAGCCCATCGCAGGCAAGCCGCTGCACTTCACCCTCAAGACCAAGATGGTAAATGGACTGAACAGCGAGATCCGAAACGAACTGATGCCGTTCTTCGAACTCCACGACAGCCGTTATATGATGTACTGGCTGGCACTGTCGGAGAACAACTATCAGGGCTATCTCGACAACCTGGCCAAGCAGGAGCAGGAGCGTCAGGCCCTCGAAGAGCGCACCGTCGATAAGGTGCAGCCAGGCGAGCAGCAGCCGGAGTCAGACCACTTCATGGAGACCGATGACTCGTTTGTGGGTAACTCCAACGATGTGTTCTATCGTGATGCCAGCAACGGCCATTACTTCAGTTATCTGATGCAGACTGGTGGACGCACGGATCTCAGCCTGCGTCTGAAGTACTGGGGCGTGGGCGAGTGGAAGAGTCATGAGTTCGACATCCTGATCGACGACCAGTTGCTGACGAGCGTCAACAACACGGGCAAGTACCGTATCTCCGAGTTTAAGTACGAGACGTACGACATCCCCGCTGAACTGGTGCAGGGCAAGAAGCAGGTGCGCGTGAAGTTCGTGGCCAAGCCTAGCAGGCAGATCGGTGAGATCTACGGTGTCAGACTCATCAAGAAATAAATTAGGTTTACTATCTTTCGAATATGAAAAGATACATTATATTCGCCTTGCTGCTTTTGTCCACGACAGCACAGGCACAAACCCATGACTGGGAGAATCCTGCCATATTAGGAATCAACAAACTTCCATATCACGCAACTTTACAGTTGCCATCGAAGGAGAAAGAGTGCAAAGAGATTGTAAGCCTTGATGGACAGTGGCTGTTTCATTGGAGCAAAGACCCGGAATCGCGACCTACCGACTTCTTCCTTGAAAATTTCGATGTAAGCGGTTGGGATAAAATCACTGTGCCTGGCAACTGGCAGACACAGGGCTTCGGCACGCCCATCTATACCAACATCATCTACCCCTTCCAGCGCAACCGTCCGAGTGTTACCAGTGAGCCCCCACATGACTGGACAGCCTATGAGAACCGCAACCCCGTGGGTTCATATGTGACGTTTTTCGACGTGACCAAGGAGATGCTCTCACAGAACCTGATCCTGCATTTTGGTGGCGTTCATTCCGCAATGTATGTCTGGATCAACGGTCAGCGTGTTGGTTATAGCCAGAATTCCATGTCGCCTGCAGAGTTTGATGTTACCAAATACCTCCGTGAGGGTCAGAACAGACTCGCTGTTGAAGTGTATCGCTGGTGCGACGGCAGTTACTTGGAGGATCAGGATATGTGGCGTCTCTCAGGCATCTTCCGCAGCGTGGAGTTGTGGGTACGCCCACTGGTGCACATTGCCGACTATCATGTAACGGCCGTACCTAATCACGATTTCTCGCAGGCTAACGTTACTGCTGATATCGCCCTCTGTAACACCAGCAAGAAGACGGCCAAAAACCTGAAGGCCGTCTTGAAACTCGATGGCAAGACGATTGAGGGAGACTTGAAAAACCTTGCCGCTGGCGATACAACGTACATTAAACTTACGTATCTGATGAATAACCCCCGCCTGTGGTCAGCCGAGAAACCCAATCTCTATCCTTTCAGCGTAGAATTGCAGAACGATCAGGGTACTGTGGTCGAACATTTCGACTATCATCTGGGCGTAAAGCGTGTGGAGTGCGTAGGCGAGGTCTTTAAGATCAATGGCAAGAACGTCAAGTTGCGTGGGGTAAATCGTCATGACCATCATCCGCTGACTGGTCGCTACGTCGATGATAAGACCTACGAACAGGACCTGCGCCTCATGAAGCAGGCCAACATCAACTTCCTGCGCACCTCGCATTATCCCGATCGTGAGTTCCTCTACGAACTTTGCGACCGTTGGGGTATGTATGTGATGGACGAGGCTAATCAGGAAAGTCACGGCTATGGCTATGCCAACGAAGAAATGGGTAACGACAGAGCATGGGAAAAGGCTCACGTGGATCGTGCGGAGTCACTCGTGAAGCGTGACTTTAATCACCCCTGCGTTATCCTTTGGAGTCTGGGCAACGAGGGCGCTGTGGGCCCGAATATCCAGGCCATGTACGACACCGTATGTCGTCTTGACTCAACCCGTCTGCCGTTCTACGATTGCCATCCACGTTATTCTGCCCTTCACGACTTTGGCTATCCCACCCCCGACGTGCTGAAGGCCGAGGCCGAAAAGGAGACAGAGAAGCCTCTGATTGCCCGCGAGTATGCCCACGCCATGGGTAACTCGATGGGTAACTTCCAAGAGTATTGGGATGTCATCTATGCTGACAGCAGCATTGCTGGTGCTGCCGTCTGGGACTGGGTAGATCAAGGTCTTTATAAGAAAGAGAACGGTAAGACTTTCTTCGCCTATGGTGGTGACTATGGCGATAAGCCCAACGACGGACCCTTTAATATCAACGGTCTTATCGCCCCGGATCGTAAGCCTCATCCTCACTACTACGAGGTGCAGCATGTGTATCAGCCCCTGACATTCGTCCGTGAGGGTGACACCATCCGCATCATCAATCACGATCAGTTTACAGCCCTCAACGAGTATGACTATTATTATGTACTTTCACGTAACGGTGAAATTGCTGGCGGTGGACTTCTGGATCTCAAGGGCGAATGCATTGAATTACCCTATTATCCTGACGACAACGAACTAACGATGACTATCGAAGCCCGTCTTCGTGATGATAAGCCTTGGGCTAAGGCAGGCTTTGCTGTTGCCCGCGAGCAGTTCGTGCTCAGAGAATATATCTTCCCATGGGGTAAACCATCCACAACCCAAGCCTCTGCTAAGAATATCACCATCGATGGCAACACCCTCACCTCTTGGACTATCGATGGCTGCGAGATGCTGCAAGCGCCTCTGGAACCTTACTTCTGGAAGCCCGAGAACGACAACCAGCATGCTGCCCACTTTGCCGAGCGCACTGCCGTATGGAGAAATACCCAAGACGTCACCGTCAACTACACGATCATCAATGAACGTAGTATTCTGGTCGAGGTTGACTATCATCCCACAGGTACTGATAAGCCCGTCATGCCTAAGTTCGGCATGCGCATGCGCCTGCCAGCCAACTTTACAAACATCGAATACTATGGTCGAGGTCCTTGGGAGAACTATCCCGATCGCAAGCGCAGTGCCTTCATAGGCCAGTACAAGATGCCACTCTGCGAGTTCGAAACCGAGTATATCCACCCGCAGGACAATGGCTGCCGCACCGATGTCCGCTGGTTCAATATTGGCGACGAGAAGCATACGCTACGTATCGACGGTCTGCAGCCCCTCTGCATCCGTGCATGGGACTATGGCGAAGAGGATCTGGAACAGGCGAATCACCCTCATGAGATCCAGCGTGGCCGCTTTGTGAATCTGAATATCGACCTGAATGTCCATGGCGTAGGTGGTGTTGATACCTGGGGCCAACGCACATTACCCCAATATACCATCGACGGCAACAAACCCTATCACTATGCCTTCATTCTCCACATGGATTAGGTCATTAAAATATCTTAATGCCCCTCATTTCTGTGGATATTTGGGATTTTCTGAGTATCTTTGCCAACAGATTATTATTTAACACCTAAGCTATATGAACAAACGGACATTATTCGCTGCCCTTTTTGCGGCAGCCACATTGGGCGTCAATGCCCAGAAGCCGATGAACGCCCCTGCTGGCGGCAAGGCTATCAGTGACGAATTGATTGGTATCTTCTTTGAGGATATCAGCAGTGCCGCAGACGGTGGCCTCTATGCCGAGATGGTACAGAACGGTGCCTTTGAATTCTCGCCTGTGGAGCGTGACGGTTGGGGAGCCGGTACGGCCTGGAAGATGATCCGTCCAGGACACTCCCTCGGATGGTTGGAAGTACGTAATAACAATCCCGTACATCCCAACAACGCCACTTATATGCGCCTAAATATCGAGCGCACAAAGGAGTATTCTGACTACCGTGGCTGGAAGGGTTTCGGTATTCAGAACGACGGTTTCGACGGTTTCTCTGTGAAGGCTGGTGAGAAGTATGATTTCTCGGCCTATTTCCGTAATGTGGATGCCTCAGCCAAGCAGGTACGCGTAGTCCTCATTGAACAGCAGCCCCAGAAGGGTTGGAGACCTGTTGATCCTAAACTCCTGGCAGAGGCCATCATCGACGTGACGGACAATAACTGGAAGAAGTACGAGGCCGTCCTGACACCTGACACCTGTTCCCAGAACGCTCTGCTCCAGATTCTCGTGCTGAACAATGGTGCTCTCGATATCGACGTGGTATCACTGATGCCAGAGGATACCTACAAGGGACATGGCCTTCGCAAGGATCTCGCCCAGGCACTGGCCGACCTGCAGCCGAAGTTCATGCGCTTCCCCGGTGGTTGCGTGGTACATGGCGGTGGCGATGGCTTCTGGGATACCTACCGTTGGAAGACCACCATTGGACCCAAGGAGCAGCGCCGTCCTTTGAAGAATACCTGGGGCTACCACCAGAGCATGGGTCTGGGTTACTTCGAGTATTTCCAGTTCTGTGAGGATCTCGGCATGGAGCCCGTTCCCATCCTGCCTTGTGGCGTGAGTTGTCAGGGTGCCAACGGTGGTTGGAGCATGTGGCCCACACAGGCCCAGGATGTCGTTCCCATGAGTGAGATGGACGAGTGGGTGGATGAGGCCATCGACCTGATTGAGTGGGCTAATGGCGATCCCGCCACGAACAAGTGGGCGAAGATGCGTGCCGATGCCGGACACCCCGCTCCCTTCAACCTGAAGTATCTGGGTCTTGGTAACGAGGAGAAGATCTCGCCCGAGTTCTGCGAGCGCTTTAAATATATCTATGAACGCGTGACGAAAGCCCACCCTGAGATCGTGATCGTAGGTACGGCCGGTCCCGGCTCACATGCTGGCAATCCAGACTATGAGAACGGCTGGAAACTCGCTGACGAACTGGGTATGCCCATCATCGATGAACACTACTACGAGCCCAATACCTATTTCTTGAAGAGTCGTCAGTATGACAACTACCCACGCGACCGCAAGACGAAGGTGTATCTCGGCGAGTATGCCGCCAAGGACAAGAAACTCATCGACGCCCTGGCTGAAGGACTCTATCTGCTCCACGTAGAGCGCAATGGTGACGTGGTGGCCATGACAAGTTATGCTCCCCTCTTCGCCCGTAAGACCAATACCAACTGGAATCCTGACATGATCTATTTCGATAATGAGCGTCCGTACCTCACCTGCAGTTACTATGTTCAGCAACTGTTCGGACAGTCGAGCGGTAACTACTACTACGGCGACTGTGTGAAATTCGAGGGTGATGCTGCCGATGTCATCCAGCCACAGGAGGATGTGCACTATGGCCAGAGCGTCGTGCTCAACACCAAGACACGTCAACTCTTCGTGAAGATCTGTAACGCTGGTGGTGAGGCTAAGAAGGCCAACATCGACCTGAGTCGTTTCGGCATCAAGAAACTGGCTACGAAGACCGTAATCTCAGGTGATGCCAATGACGAGAACAACTACGACGCCCAGCCCATCGTTCCCGTGAAGGAGCAGATCAAGGCCCAGAAGAAAGTCTCGCTCGACATCGCCCCCTACTCGTTCGTGATGCTGCAGTATTCACTTTAACACAGAAAGACTAGACTTTAACGATATGAAGGAGCAGTATTTAGCTGACAAGACACGCTACGACAACGGAATGGTGTTTGAGCGTTGTGGACGCTCGGGGGTGCTGCTGCCCAAAGTGAGCCTCGGCTTCTGGCATAATTTCGGCAGCGTGGATCCCTACGAGCGGAGCCGTGAGATTACGCACTATGCGTTTGATCACGGCATCACCCACTTCGACCTCGCCAATAACTATGGTCCCGTCTATGGCTCTGCCGAGGAGACGATGGGTCGGCTGATGGATGAGGACTTCCGTCCTTATCGCGACGAACTTTTTATCTCCTCAAAGGCCGGTTACGACATGTGGCCCGGACCCTATGGTGACTGGGGCAGTCGCAAGTATCTGATGGCGTCGCTCGACCAGAGTCTGAAGCGCATGAAGATCGACTATGTGGATCTGTTCTACAGCCACCGCTACGATCCCGAGACGCCCTTGGAGGAGACGCTTCAGGCGCTCGTGGATATCGTGCGGCAAGGTAAGGCACTGTATGTCGGCATCTCCAACTGGCCGTTGGAGCCTCTGAAGTTCGGCTATGAGTATCTGAAGCAGCGCGACGTGCCCCTGCTGATCTATCAGGGTCGTCTGAACATGCTCGACCGTCAGCCGCAGGAAACGGGCATCCTCGACTTCTGTGCCGAAAAGGGTGTAGGCTTCATCGCCTTCTCACCCTTGGCACAGGGCTTGCTCACGGATCGCTACCTCAACGGCATCCCTGCCGACAGCCGCATGGCCAAGGAGAAGTTCCTGAAGAGTTCAATGCTCACGCCAGAACTCTTGGCGAAGCTCAAGCATTACAACAAAGTGGCCGCGAGTCGCAATGAGACTTTAGCAGAGATGGCCTTGGCCTGGATCCTGCACCAAAAGGGTGTCACCTCGGTGCTCGTCGGAGCCAGCTCGACAGCGCAGTTAGAAAAGAATCTGAAATGCGTCAATGCGGCGCCCTTTGACGGGGAAATCTGACTATGAGATTGTGCTGACGAGCGTCAGATAGACCGACAGTTCGACGAGCAGACAGACGGCTCCGCAGCAATCGCCGGTATAGCCGTGTATCTTCCGCCAGATGAGTAGGTAGAGGAAATACATCACGAGG
>JAFYPG010000214.1 GCA_017547605.1 Prevotella sp. | reverse complement strand
CATCGATGCCAACGGTATCCTGAAGGTGTCTGCCAAGGACAAGGCCACTGGTAAGGAGCAGGCCATCCGCATCGAGGCTTCGTCAGGTCTGTCTCAGGACGAAATCAACCGCATGAAGGCCGAGGCTGAGCAGAACGCTGAGAATGATAAGCGTGAGCGCGAGCGTGTCGATAAACTGAACCAGGCTGACTCGATGATCTTCCAGACGGAGAACCAGTTGAATGAGATCGGCGACAAGATCCCCGCAGACCACAAGCCCGCCATCGAGCAGGCCCTCCAGCAGTTGAAGGATGCCCATAAGGCTGGCGACGTGGCCGCCATCGATACAGCCATCGCAGCCCTCAACAATGCTTGGCAGACTGCTTCTGCTTCGATGTACCAGCAGGGTGCAGCAGGCCAGCCTGGCGGTGACACCTATCAGGGTGGTCAGCAGCAGGCCCAGCAGGAAGGCCCGAAGCCTGAGGATATCCAGGACGCTGACTTCGAGGAGGTGAAGTAAATAGGTAATAACCATATTAGGAAGCGTGCAAGTCATGACGACTTGCACGCTTTATTTATATCAACTCTTTTCAACAACACTAAAAATCCTGACAATAGAATCGATCAGATACCAGTTGATATAAGTTATCAACTTAAGCAACGAATCAAAAGTTTGCTTTCATGAGTAAAAGAGATGGTATCTCTAAAAGTAAAACAACTTGTTTTACTATCGTAGGAAACGTTCCTATACACTGATAACATGGTCTTTTACAAAGTAAAACAAGTTGTTTTACTTGCTATGATATTGAGTGATGTTAAGCAATTCAACATCACCTCATATAAATAACTATATATCAGGCAGTTAAAGCAAAAGGTGATGACAAATGCATTTTTTACAAAAATAATTTGCAGGTATATATCTGACTCCTAAGGAATAACATCAAAAGCAGCCAATATCATAAGAATTTTCTTGAAAGAAGACCAGTCTAAAAGGTGAAGTAACACACACCTGTCCAATAAAACACATTTGTTCAATCATGAAAGCGTACAGATTAATTATTATCCGTTAGAATTTGTATTCCTCAGAGAATTTGCTTAATTTTGCAGCGGAATAATAACAATAGGACTATGCTTTTCAATTCTTGGCTGTTTGTAGGACTGGTAATCGCGACGGCGATTATTTATTATTTGCCATTCCTGAAACAGCGACAAGTGTATGTGCTGTTGATTTCGAGTTGTCTGTTCTATGCCTACGACAGTCTGGGATTATTACTCTTACTTATCGCATCAGGTCTTCTCAATGCCATGGCGAGCTACGGCACCATGCACCTCAAGCACGCCCGCACCTATGCCACGATGGGTGTTATTGCGAATCTCTGTCTATTGGGCTTATTCAAATACGGAGGACTGATCTCCACCTCATTCCTTGATACCAACTCCGGCATTGGACAATTCCTCTGCACGCTCCCTCTCCCACTAGGCATCTCGTTCTACACGTTCAGTGGCATCAGTCTGGTGGTGGATGCCTATCGAGGACGTTTTGACGACAAAGCCATGTCGCCACGGCCGTCTTTCCTGCAACATACGAAGAAAACGCTGCTCTATATCTGTTTCTTCCCCAAACTGTTGGCTGGTCCTATCGCCAAGTCCAAGGAGTTCTTCGAGGAGATCGCGCCAAAGTCTTTCAGACAGATCAATTGGACGTTTGTTTTCAAGTCGCTCGTCGTGGGCTATTTCCTGAAGATGGTCATTGCGGACAACCTGAAGGACTTCACCTTCTGGATGGCCTATCCCTATTTCGAACTTCGCGGAACAGGCACACTGATCCTGATGGTGTTTGGCTATTCCGTACAGATGTTTGCCGACTTTGCCGGTTATTCACTGATCGCCATCGGTGTGGCGGCCATCTTCGGCTATCGTCTGCCAACGAACTTCAACTTCCCCTATATCGCCTCGTCTTTCCGTGAGTTCTGGAAGCGCTGGCACATCACCCTTTCCCAGTTCCTGATGGAATACCTGTATATCTCATTAGGTGGCAACCGGAAGGGTAAGATGCGCACCTATCTCAACCTGTTGCTGACGATGATGCTGGGTGGTTTGTGGCATGGTGCCGCCTGGAGCTATCTGGTCTGGGGCACATACCATGGTCTGTGTCTGGTCATCGAGAGAATGATCTGCGGCAGACGGGAGAACTGCATCTCTATCGGGAAGTGGACACGCCTATCCCATTGGCTATCCATCACGTTCGTATTCGTATTGGTATCGTTTGGCTGGCTGCTGTTCATGCTGCCCGATTTCAGTGAGGCCGTGCTTTACGTCAAGTGCATCTTCACCAACTATGGTTCTGTGATCTTTATCGATCCGAAACTCTTGCCCATCGTCATCTATGCTGCTCCCGTAGCCATATATCACGCCCTGTACTGTTACAAAGACAGAGAATGGGTCAGGAGATATGTGCTGCGTTACGACTATATTTTCTATGGCATCATGCTGTTCCTGATAGTAACCAATAGTGGTAGTGCCAGTTCATTCGTCTATTTCCAATTCTAAAGATATGATCAAGAAGAGTCTCCTCTGTTTCAGCGTTCTGTTTTGCCTGCACTTCCTGCTCGTGCAGTTGAACCCCACGTTGGGCATGGCCACCCACCAGTGGCAGGAGAATCTGATCAAGGCTCAGTCATTCCTGTATGCCGACCATGCAGACAGTGCGATGGTTGGAACCTCCTTGTCTGCCAGGATCATTCGCGACAGTATTCCGTCTGTTAAGTCGGTATCATTCGGAGGCTGTGCCGTCGAGGACGGACTGAGGATCATCAGCAGCAAGCGCCATCTGCCTCATTACGTCTTTGTGGAGAGCAACCTGCTTTTCATGGAAGGCAATAAGGAACTCGTCAACAAACTGACTGAAGGCGTCATTCCTAAGATCAAATATTGGATTCCGTCACTACGAGAACAGTATGAACCGATCTGTCTGCTTGCCTCCCTGGCTCTGAAGGCGGGCAATGTCAACCCCCAGGCAGGGGCGGCAGCCATAGACATGAACATACTGAACCAAAGCATCAAACAGCAACAAGAAGATGACAGGAAATACCAGTATGAGGTATCAGAAGAACGACTGAGAACAATCAAGGAACTGATGGACAGTCTGGAGGGAAAAGGTGTGAAGTTCGTCTTCTTCGAGATGCCAGTCAACGAACAGATATATCATCTGAGGAAGTTTGCGCAGACACGGGAGAAACTGGCTCAGGAATTTCCCAAGGCCAACTATCGCTACCTCCCTTCTGACACCACACATTACACGACGACAGACGGAGAGCATCTGAATTTCGAGGAGCAACAGGTCTTCTCCCACTTTTTCAAGAAAGAACTCACCGGGGACGGTTCCGTTTCTGTGATGAAATAAACAATATTTACGAAGATGGATAATATGCAAGAAAAGTTCCCTATTGTAGATGAAGAGGGAACAGTTATCGGAGAGGCGACACGTGGAGAGTGTCATAACGGATCACGGCTGTTGCATCCAGTGGTACACATGCACGTCTTCAACGCCCAGGGCGACGTGTATCTGCAGAAGCGGCCTGAGTGGAAGGACATCCAGCCCGGGAAGTGGGATACGGCCGTTGGCGGACATATCGACTATGGCGAGGCACCAGAGGAGGCCCTGCATCGCGAGGTCAGGGAAGAGTTAGGCATCACGGACTTCACGCCAACGTTCATCGGCAAGTATGTCTTTGAAAGCCAGCGCGAAAGAGAACTGGTATATGTGAACCGCACCACGTATGACGGTGAGATCAAACCCTCAAAGGACGAACTCGACGGTGGGCGTTTCTGGACCATGCAGGAGATTCGTGAGGCCATGGGCAAAGACGTGCTGACGCCCAACTTCGAGCGGGAATTCAAGCGTTTCTTCCTGTCTCTGCTGATGATCTTCTGTCTGGCTGTCAGTCCTTCGTGGTCGCAGACCAAGAACACGGAGGTGCTTCTGGAGACCACGGCTGGCAATATCCGTATTGCCCTCTACGACGAGACACCCCTGACGCGCGACAACTTCCTGAAGATCACGAAGATGGGCATCTACGACTCCCTACTCATCCATCGCGTCATCAAGGACTTCATGATCCAGAGTGGCGACACCAACAGTAAGCACGCCAAACCAGGTCAGCTCCTGGGCACTGGTGATTTCGACTATACCACTGAGGCAGAGTTCCGTCTGCCCCAGATCTTCCATCGGCGTGGTGTGGTGGCGATGGCCAGGGAGGGTGACCGCGAGAATCCCGAAAGACGGAGTTCGGCCTGTCAGTTCTATATCGTCTGGGGTAAAATCTTCAACGACATACAAATCGCCAAAGTTCAGGAACGTATCGACTCTGCCACCCAGGGCACCGTCAAACTGACACCTGAGATGATAGAGGTGTATAAGACCGTTGGTGGCACGCCTCATCTCGACGGGCAATACACCGTCTTCGGCGAGGTGGTGGAAGGAATGGATGTGGTAGAGGCCATCCAGAAGGTAGAGACGGACAAGAACGACCGTCCGCTGGAGGATATCCGTATCCTCAAGGCTACCGTGACGAAGGATCTGCCTGCTCCGCCTAAGCCTGTCCGTAAAACTCGTGGTACCACTCGGCGAAAGCCCTGAGACCGTCGCGGAGACTGGTATTGGGTTTGAAGCCGAAATCACGCTCCAGCGCCGTGGTATCGGCATAGGTCGTGGGCACGTCACCAGGCTGCATGGGCACTAACTTCTTGTGCGCCTCGAAGTCATAATCCTCTGGCAGCACCTTCGCACGGATCAGTTCCTGTTGCAGGATATCCACGAAGTCAAGCAGGTTCTCTGGTTGGTTGTTACCTATATTATATACGGCGTAAGGCGGCAAGGGCAGACCGTCCTCGCCGTTTTTCTTTTCAGGCGCCCCCTGCATCACGCGCACCACACCCTCGATGATATCATCGACATAGGTAAAGTCGCGCATGCAGTTGCCATAGTTGAAGATCTGGATGGTCTCGCCTTTTACCAGTTTGTTGGTAAAGCCGAAATACGCCATGTCAGGACGGCCTGCAGGACCATAGACCGTGAAGAAGCGCAGACCCGTCGAGGGGATATTATACAATTTCGAATAGGCGTGGGCCATCAGTTCGTTGCTCTTCTTCGTGGCGGCATAGAGGCTCACGGGGTTATCCACCTTGTCGTCTGTCGAGTATGGCACTTTCTTGTTCGAGCCATACACACTCGACGAGGAGGCATAGACCAGATGCTCCACAGGCCAGTGGCGACAGGCCTCGAGGATGTTATAGAAACCTATCAGGTTGCTCTGGATATAGGCATCAGGATTGGTGATGCTATAACGCACACCGGCCTGGGCAGCGAGGTTCACCACCACCTGCGGCTGGTATTTCTCAAAGATACCATCGATCGTTGCCTTATCCGCGATATCGCCTCGGATGAAGGTCCAGCCGTCACCCAACATCTCCAGACGATGCTCCTTGAGGGACACATCGTAGTAGTCGTTCATATTATCAATACCGATGATGGTAGCATCCTTCACGTCCTTCAACAGTCGCTTTACCAGGTTTGAACCGATAAAGCCCGCGGCACCCGTCACAAAAATGGTCTTGCCGTTTAAGTCAATCCTTTCCATAATCCTCTATTAAGTGTCAATGCAGTGCAAATTTACGTACTAATCGGAACATTACCAAATAAATAGTAAAAATTTTGTAATTATTTGGTATTTCGCCCGATTTGCACTACCTTTGTCCCCATGATGAAGGTGAAGAACAGCGAACTACTACTCTCCTATATCCGGGAAGGTCGTACGATGACCCAGCGCGAGAAGCTCTGGCTGATTGTCAGCCTGAGTATTCCCTCGATCCTGGCACAGATCTCTGCGACGGTGATGTTCTTCATCGACGCCTCGATGGTAGGTCATCTGGGTGCGAAGGCCTCAGCCGCCATCGGACTGGTGGAATCGACGGGGTGGCTGATGGGTGGTCTGGCCTCTGCGGCGAATATGGGTTTCTCCGTACAGGTGGCCCACTTCATCGGTGCCAACGACTTCGAGGCGGCCAGGCGAGTACTGAGACAGTCGCTTGTCTGTTGTATGATCTGGGCACTGATCATCTCACTGACATCCGTCATCATTGCTCCCTTCCTCCCCTACTGGCTGGGGGGAACGGAGGAGATTACCCATGATGCCTCGGTCTATTTCGCCATCTTCGGCTTTGCCGGCATCTTCTTCCAGATGGAAGGTCTGGCGGGTTCGATGTTGAAATGCTCAGGTAACATGAAGATTCCCAGTATGCTGAACATCGGCATGTGCGTGATGGACGTCTGCTTCAACTACCTATTTATATATGTCATGGGTCTGGGTGTGATGGGTGCCGCCATCGGAACGGGTGTGGCCATGCTGATCACAGCCGCACTGATGCTGTATTTCCTGCTGGTGAAGTCGAAGATGCTCTCGCTGATCGGTCGTCCCGGTTCATTCAGGCCTAAGGAAGAGACCATCAGGACAGCCGTTAAGATCGGAGCGCCCATGGGACTGCAGCACATGCTGATGGGAGGCGCATACGTCGTGAGTACACTCATCGTAGCCCCATTAGGAACCATTGCCATTGCCGCCCACTCGCTGGCCATCACTGTTGAGAGCCTCTGCTATATGCCTGGCTATGGAATCGCCGAGGCTGCCACCACCCTCGTAGGACAGGGCATTGGTGCTGGTCAGAAACTGCTGACACGCTCGTTTGCCAGAATGTCTGTTGGTCTCGGCATCGCCGTGATGACCTTCATGGGTGTCTTGATGTGGATCTTCGCCCCGGAACTGATGAGTATTATGTCGCCTGTGGAGGAAGTGATCGCCCAAGGCACACAGGTACTCCGCATCGAGGCCTGGGCAGAACCGATGTTCGCCGCTGCCATCGTGGCCAACGGTGTGTTCATAGGTGCCGGCGACACGATGGTCCCTGCCGCGATGAGTCTCTGTTCGATGTGGTTCGTGCGCCTGACACTCGCAGCCAGTCTCGCGCCAAGGTTCGGACTGAAGGGTGTCTGGTCTGCCATGGCCATCGAACTCTTCTTCCGTGGCAGCATCTTCCTCACCCGTCTCTTTAAAGGCAGTTGGAGTGAGAAATTAAAGATGAAGAGCGAAGAATAAGGGACATAAAAAAGCCGCTCAAGGGTCATCAACGACTCAAGGGCGGCACCAACAATCTATGAATAACTAAAAACCTTTTTCTGAGATAAAACGGAGTGTCACCACTGCGTCTGTTATCCTTACTTGCAATCTTTTTTCTAACGCCTTAGAAATACCTATTGCCAATCTTAACTAATAAAACCTAAAAACCTAACTAAATATTAACTCTAACTAAAAACCTAATCTTAACTATATGTCTTTTTTCTTTTGACACTGCAAAGGTACGACGATTTTCGTAACGAACCATGAATTATGACTCGTTTTTGCATAAAAACCGCATTTCTTTTGATGTATGTCAAGCCTGTTGTGTGCGAACACATGTAAATTGTGTCCGATAACAGCAAAAATTACAGTTGAGAGGCCACCTTGTTGGTGAGTTCAACGAATTCAGGGATGGAAAGTTGTTCAGGACGACGCGTCATCATTTCGTCCTCGAAGAACGCAGGAGAAGCCGGATGATCACCGCTGAAGATCTGACGGAGGGAGACGCGCAGCATCTTGCGACGCTGGTTGAAGACCGTTTTCACCACACGACGGAAGAGACGCTCGTCGCAGCCAAGGTCAGTCACCTCATTACGTGTCATGCGAATCACGGCACTCTGTACCTTGGGAGGGGGATTAAACACGCCCGGCTCAACGGTGAAGAGATACTCCACATTGTACCAGGCCTGAATCAGTACGGACAGAATGCCATATTGTTTGTTGCCGGGCTGTGAGGCCATGCGCAAGGCCACCTCATGCTGGATCATACCCGTACAACAAGGGATAAGATCCTTGTTGTCGAGCATCTTGAAGAATATCTGCGAAGAGATATCGTAAGGATAGTTGCCCGTCAGCACGAACTGCTGTCCGTCGAACACCTCGTGGAGGTCCATCCTGAGGAAGTCGCCACCTATTATATTATTATCAAGACGGGGGAAGTTCTCACGGAGATAGGCCACCGACTCACGGTCGATCTCCACCACCTTAAAGGGGCGTGGTTTCTCCACAAGGTACTGGGTCATGACACCCATGCCGGGTCCTACCTCCAGCACAGGGAGATCAGGACACGCATCAACGGTGTCGGCAATGGCCTTGGCAATAGTCAGGTCTGTGAGAAAATGCTGTCCGAGATTCTTTTTGGGGCGTACTTGTTTCATGGGTGCAAAGATACGAAAAAGTAAAATAGTAAAAAAGTAAAAAGTGGAAAAAATAAAAAAAGACGGACAAGATTCACATCTTACCCGCCTTCCTCTATACTTTCTAAGATCTAAAATCCTTACTTAACCTGCAGGTTCATGTCGTTGTTACCTTTGACGGCCTCAGCAACACATACTGCAACGACACATGTTACCAGAAATAATGCTGTCATAATCTTTACCTTTCTTTATAAGTTATCCTGTTTATGTCTTTTGACAGTGCAAAGATACGGTTGTTTACGCACACAGACAAGAAATAATGTCAAAATGGACGAAAAAAAGTGGTTTCATTGACCCGTATCAATTATTATTTGTATCTTTGCACCTATGGAAACCAATACCATCGCCATCAAAACCGCCAAAATCATCTTCCCAATTCTGTTGGGAGGGGCCATCCTGTATTGGATGTACCGTGGTGAGGATTTTAGCCGATTCATGCATGTGATGACGGACGAGATGGACTGGACATGGATGCTCCTCTCCTTCCCCTTCGGCATTCTGGCACAGATGTTCCGAGGCTGGCGATGGAAGCAGACGCTGGAGCCCATCGACGAGCACCCACGCACCTCAACGAGTCTGAATGCCATCTTCCTGTCGTATGCCGTCAGCCTGATCATCCCCCGTCTGGGAGAGTTCACCCGATGCGGCGTACTGAAACGCTACGATGGTGTGTCATTCTCAAAGGCCTTGGGAACGGTTGTCACAGAGCGCGCCATCGACACCCTGCTGATGGGAGGCGTCGCAGGACTGACCCTGTTGTTCGAACTCAGCATCTTCGGCACCTTCTTTGAGCAGACAGGCACCAGTCTCGACACCATCCTACAAGGATTCTCGCTGACGGGCTACCTCGTCGTGGCAGTCTGTATCATTGCCATCCTGATCCTGTTGCACATCCTGTTCAGTAGCCTTAATATATATAGTAAGGTGAAGGCCACCATCCATGACATCTGGCAGGGCATCACCTCGCTGAAGGATGTCAGGAACCTGCCCTTGTTCATCATCTTCACCCTCGCCATCTGGGTAAGCTACTTCCTGCACTACTATCTGACCTTCTTCTGTTTCGACTTCACGGCAAATCTGGGTCTGTCGTGCGCCATGGTGACATTCGTAGTAGGCTCCATCGCCGTCATCGTACCCACGCCCAACGGCGCTGGTCCCTGGCACTTCGCGGTGAAGACCATGCTGATACTCTACGGTGTGGCCGATGAGCAAGCCCTGTTCTTCGTACT
>JAFYPG010000003.1 GCA_017547605.1 Prevotella sp. | reverse complement strand
CGTCCACCATCATTACCGCCATAGACAGCCACACTGCTCACCTCGTCAAGATAATAGCCAAAGCCCTGCATGGCCTGGTCAATCTGCTGGGCGAGTTCACGGGTAGGAGACATGATGATACAGTTAATAGCATCTTTCGGATAATCACCATCGTCAAGCATGGAAAGGATCGGTAACAGATAGGCTGCGGTCTTTCCCGTGCCTGTCTGGGCCACCCCCAAAACGTCGTAACCATCGAGAATTTCAGGAATACAACGTTCCTGAATCGGCGTCATCTCGTCGAAATGCATGTCGTATAATGCATCGAGGATATTGTCGTTGAGATATGTTTCTTCGAATTTCATTAGTTTGGTGCTTGCCTATAACAGAAATAGGCGATGAATAAATAGAGAATATTGGGAATCCATGCCGCGAGCATCGGCGGCGTGTCGGCATTGATAGCAAAGGTGGAACTCACCGTCTGCAGCAGGATATAGGTGAAAGACAGAGCCAGACCGATACCCAGATAAAGGCCCATGCCGCCCTTGCGCTTACGACTGGAAAGACTTGCGCCAATGATGGTCAGAATGAACGAGGCGAAACTGGTGGCAATGCGCTTATGGTATTCCACCTCGTATTGCACGACATTGCTCGATCCTCGTTCTGTCTGTTTATTAATATACTGCCATAATTCCGATGAAGTTAGCGTTTCCTGTTGTCCTTTGGAGAACACCAGATCCATCGGTTCCATCTGAATCAGGGTGTCGATGACTGTTCCTGAGGTAATCTCCTCCCTTAATCCCTTCAACTTACGGATCTTGTAATTATTTGCTTTCCAGTGATAACGAGTGTCGCTGATGGAATCGTAGCGGATAGTCGTGGCTGTCATGTGACTGACAAGCTTCTTGTTCTCAAACTTATCCAGTGAGAAACCATATCCCGTTTTGGTGCGGTTGTCATAGTTCTGAATGTAGGCAATTACACCCGGTCCTACCATTAATTGGACATTACTGGCAGATAGTGTTTTCGTGTTATTCTTATACTTGGCCTCGAAATCCTGTCGCACCACCGTTCCATGGGGAATCACGTTTGAACCCAGATAGAAATTCACTACAGCAATAAGAGCCGCAGAGAGTAGGTAGGGTTTTAACAACTGCTTGAAACTGACACCTGCAGCCAACATGGCGATGATTTCACTATTACCTGCCAGTTTTGAGGTAAAGAAAATCACGGCAATAAAGACGAACAGCGGTGAGAACAGATTAGCAAAGTAGGGTACGAAATTTGCGTAATAATCGAAAACGATGGCTTTCAGTGGAGCACCATAGGATGAAAATTTCGACAGGTTCTCATTGACATCGAAGACAATGGCAATGGAGATGATCAGGGCGATAGAATAGATATACGTGCCGATGAACTTGACCATAATATAGCGGTCAAGGCGTGACAGGTAGTGGAAAGGATTGAGTTTACGCATCCAACGAAGATACTTCGTGAGAAAGCGTCCAGTCTGACGGCATCGTACTCTTAAATATTTGATCTTCTTCATCTGCGCTGTCCTAATTGATCGATAACACTACGTTTCCACTGCACGAAATCTCCAGCCAAGATATGCTGACGGGCATCAGTGACCAGTCGTAGGTAGAAAGCCAGATTGTGAATGCTCGCAATCTGCATAGCCAAGAGTTCCTGGGCCTTAAAAAGATGGTGGAGGTATGCCTTGGAATGGATACGGTCGATATCGCAACCATCGGGGTCAATGGGCGAGAAGTCGTCCTCCCACTTCTTATTCCGCATATTCATCGTACCCTCATACGTGAAAAGCATCGCATTACGGCCATTACGAGTAGGCATCACACAGTCGAACATATCCACGCCACGCTCGATGGCTTCGAGGATATTCTGCGGCGTACCCACACCCATCAGGTAACGGGGCTTATCCTTTGGCAGTATTTCGTTGACCACTTCGATCATCTCGTACATCACCTCCGTAGGCTCCCCCACAGCCAATCCACCGATGGCATTGCCGTCGGCACCTTTGTCTGCGACATACTTGGCGGCTTCCTGGCGAAGGTCTTTGTAAGTACAGCCTTGTACGATAGGGAACAGGCTCTGGTGATAGCCATAAAGAGGCTCCGTCTCGTTAAACCGCTTAATACAACGATCAAGCCAACGCTGTGTCAAACCCAACGATTTCTTAGCATATTCGTAATCGCTCTGACCTGGAGGACACTCATCAAGGGCCATCATGATATCGGCACCAATGATGCGCTCGGTGTCCATGACATTCTCGGGCGTGAAGATATGGCGTGAACCGTCGATATGGCTCTGGAACTCACATCCCTCTTCGCGGAGTTTGCGGATACCAGTCAATGAAAAGACCTGAAAACCTCCACTATCCGTCAGGATGGGACGATCCCAAGTGTTGAACTGATGTAATCCACCAGCTTTTTTGAGAATATCAAGACCAGGGCGTAAGTATAGATGGTAGGTGTTACCAAGTATAATCTGTGCTTTAACCTGTTCTCGTAATTCACTGAAATGCACGCCTTTGACGCTACCTGCTGTACCTACTGGCATAAAGATTGGCGTCAGGATCTGTCCGTGATCGGTAGTTATCACACCTGCACGGGCATCACTCGCATTGTCAGTATGTTGTAGTTCGAACGTCATTCCTTGCTTTTCTTGTCATTGCTCTCTTCTTCCGTGATGGAGAAGTCAAGCGGATGCTTCACGATTTCATCGGTAAGTGCGAAGTTCCATACATCCTGCACGTTCTCCACATAATGGAAGGTAACCCCCTTCAGATACATGTCGGGAATCTCCAGAATATCCTTCTCATTCTCCTTGCACATCAAGATATCAGTGATACCTGCACGCTTGGCGGCAAGAATCTTTTCCTTGATACCACCCACAGGCAGTACCTTACCACGCAGGGTAATCTCACCTGTCATGGCAGTGTTCTTACGAACCTTGCGCTGGGTGAGGGCAGAGGCTATCGAGGTGGCAATCGTGATACCTGCCGAGGGACCGTCTTTCGGTGTTGCTCCCTCGGGAACATGGATGTGAATATTCCAGTTGTCGAAAATACGGTAGTCGATCTTCAGAGTATCTGCATGGGCTTTTACATATTCTAATGCGAGAATAGCACTTTCCTTCATGACATCGCCCAGGTTTCCTGTCAAGGTGAGCTTTGAACCCTTACCCTTTGAGAGTGACGTTTCAATAAAGAGAATCTCTCCACCCACACTCGTCCATGCTAATCCTGTTACCACACCAGCATAGTCGTTTCCTTGATAGATGTCACGATAGAATGGCGGTTTTCCGAGCAAGTCTTCTATTTCAGAGGGAGTAATCTTCTTGTAGTCTGCATTCTCCTCCAACTGACGCTTATAGGCAATCTTACGGAGGGCTTTGTCTATCTGTTTCTCCAACTGACGCACACCACTTTCACGCGTATAGCGCTCGATGATCATCTCAATGGCCGCCTTATTGAAGGTTGGCTTCATTCCTGGTGTATTCAGACCCGTATTCTCAAGTTCACGCGGTATCAAGTGACGCTTTGCAATTTCGTATTTTTCTTCTGTAATATAGCCACTTACCTCAATAACTTCCATACGGTCGAGTAGGGGACGGGGTATGGTGCTCAAGTTATTAGCCGTCGCAATGAACAAGACCTTCGACAGGTCGTAATCCACGTCAAGGTAGTTGTCGTGGAAGGCATTGTTCTGCTCAGGATCCAGTACCTCGAGCAGGGCAGAGGCGGGATCGCCATTATGGGTCATCTGCGTCACCTTATCGATTTCATCGAGGATAAACACAGGATTTGAACTGCCTGCCTTCTGTATGCTCTTGACGATACGACCCGGCATGGCACCGATATAAGTGCGGCGATGGCCACGGATTTCTGCCTCGTCGTGCAGACCACCTAATGACATACGCACATACTTACGTTTCATGGCTTCAGCAATCGACTTGCCCAGAGAGGTCTTGCCGACTCCCGGAGGACCGTAGAGGCAGATAATCGGACTCTTCAGATCGCCCCTCAGTGCAAGCACAGCCATATATTCGAGGATACGCTCCTTCACCTTCTCCATACCATAATGGTCATGGTCGAGGATCTTCTGCGCACGCTTCAGGTTCAGGTCGTCTTCTGTATATTCGCCCCACGGCAAACTGACAAGCGTCTGCAGATAGGTGAGTTGTACGTTGAATTCGGGACTTTGTGGGTTCAGGTTGTCAAGTTTATCGGCCTCCTTGTGGAAGGTTTTATCGACTTCTGCAGGCCAGTTCTTACCCTCGGCCTTCTTCAACAACTCATATTTCTCTGGGGACGTTTCGCCATTACCCATCTCAGCCTGCATGTTCTTGATTTGCTGTTGCAGGAAGTAATTGCGTTGCTGTTCGTCAATGTCCTCACGTGTCTTATTACGGATATCGGCCTTCAGGTTCTGCAGGTTGATCTCACGGTTAATGATCTTCATCACGTTGAAGAGTCGCTCTTTCACCGATTCCATCTCCAACAGTCTGATTTTCTCCTTGATAGAAAAAGGCAGGTTCGAGCAGACGAAATTCAACGCCATGATGTTATTTGAGATGTTTTTAATGGCAAAGGTTGCTTCATCGGGGATCTCCTCACTAACGTTGATGTATTCATTCACCATGTTGCGCAGGTCATCCATGGCGGTCTTAAACTCCCTGTCCCGCTTTTCAGGCTCAATGTCCGTCAGAGGTTCTACCAGTCCTTCCAGATGGGGCAAACTCTGTGTGATCTCTAACAGTCGCAAACGACTATAGCACTGTACGATAGCTGTGATGTTCCCATTAGGGAGTGTCAACAGCTTCATCACTTTTGCATATACACCTATCTCATGCAGGTCATCCTGCAGAGGTACATCCACCTCTGGATCACGCTGGCAGATAATACCGATTAATTCTCCCTTTTTCTCAGCCTTCTGAATAACGATCTTACTGGAATCACGTCCAATGAGGATAGGGGAGACCACACCAGGAAACAATACGAGGTTTCGTACTGGTAGGATAGGCACATGTGGCGGAGTATTGATACTGAGGACATCCTGAAAATCTCCGTCAATATCGGCTATCATCTGAAATGCTGAATTCTTATTCGGATTACTCATGTTTTCGTTTCTTTCTTTAAAATTGGCTGCAAAGATACTAATAATAATTAAGAATGAAGAATGAAGTATGTAAGAATTAACAAAATATTAGTATCTTTGCCCCCGAAATGGCAAATGACTACTTCCAATTCAGGCAATTTACCGTTCGCCAGTCGCGTTGTGGCATGAAGGTGGGTACCGACGGGACGTTACTCGGTGCATGGGCTCAGGCTCCAGCAGGTCAATGCCGCATTTTGGATATCGGGACGGGTACAGGACTGATTGCACTCATGATGGCACAACGCTTCCCAGAAGCCAATGTCGTGGGTATTGACATCGATGCCAATGCCGTCTCACAAGCAAGAGAGAACGTGATGGAATCGCCGTTTTCGAAAAGAATAACAATCCAGGAATACAATGTCCTTCAAATGGAAGATGCCGATGGATTCGATGCTATTGTCTGTAATCCACCGTATTTCGTTGATTCTTTGACATGTCCTAACGAACAGCGTACGACCGCCCGCCACACAGTCACTCTTTCTTTCGAAGGATTAGCTATGGCGGCCTTCCGACTGCTTAAAACTGATGGATTCTTTTCTGTGGTGATTCCTACTGATAAACGCTCCTGTATGGATGCGGCCGCCCGTATGGAAGGCTTTTTCTTGAGCCGTGTCTATCTGATTAAGACAACACCTCAGAAGGAGCCAAAGCGTCAGTTGATTGAATTTAGAAAATGTCCTGTTAATGAAATAGATACGAAAGAAGTATTTATACAGATTTTACCTAACAAAAGAAGTCCTTGGTATCAACAACTTACACAAGCATTTTATATCAAATGAAGGTAACAATTATACAATTAGACATTGAATGGGGGAATCCTGCGGTAAATATCAAACGCGCAGAACGACTAATGGCAAAGAAACCAGGCAGTGACCTCTATGTTTTACCAGAAATGTGGAGTACAGGATTTGCGACAGAACCAACTGGAATTGCCGAAGATGAAGCCTCAAGCATCTCGTTGGAATGGATGAAAAAGACTGCCAGTGATCACCATTGTGCTATTTGCGGAAGTCTTGCTATTTACGTTGACGGGACCTATCGTAACCGCCATTATTTCGTGAATGGCCAGACAGGTACTGTTGCATATTATGATAAACACCACCTTTTCCGCTATGGCGGAGAAGACCAATACTACCAGTCGGGAGAGGAACATACGATTGTGGAGTATATGGGTTTCCGTTTTCTGTTGCTTACCTGTTATGATCTGCGTTTCCCTGTTTGGAGCCGTTATGCTAACTCTTTAGATTATCACGTCATTATAGCCGTGGCCAACTGGCCAGAGAGTCGTCAGAATGCCTGGCAGATTCTTACACGAGCCCGAGCTATTGAGAATCAGGCATTCCTGATTGGTTGTAATCGTATTGGCGATGATGAACATTCACACTATAAAGGTCAAAGTGCCATAATTAGTCCTATTGGTAAAACGCTTGTCTGTTGTCGTCCAGATATTGAAGACACGGTATCATTTATATTGGATATAGAAACTCTTGATCATCAACGAAAGAAATTCAGGGTTCTGGAAGACCGGGATATTTGTTAGAATCAGTATTATGATAAATAAATACAATAAAGTCTCCCCTAATTGAGGGATTTATAAAGAATTTAAGGAAAAACTAAAGATAATAGGAAAAAAAGCAGTACCTTTGCACCCCGAAACAAATAATAAGGTATAAGAAACAATGATAACTGTCACAAATCTGGCTATACAGTTTGGTAAGAAGACGCTCTATAAGGACGTCAATCTAAAATTTACAAGTGGTAACATATATGGCATTATCGGTGCCAACGGTGCGGGAAAATCAACCCTTTTAAGAGCTATTAGCGGTGAACTTGAGCCTAACAAAGGTACTGTTGAAATGCAGCCTGGTGAACGCCTGAGTGTATTGGAACAGGATCACTTTAAATACGATGACTTCTCCGTGATGGATACCGTACTCATGGGACATAAGCCCATGTGGGACAATATGAAAGAGCGAGAGACTCTCTATTCCAAGCCCGAGATGACGGAGGAAGATGGCAACCGTGCCGCCGAACTGGAGATGGCTTTTGCAGAGATGAACGGATATGAGGCAGAGAGTGAAGCCGCCCAGTTACTACAGAATCTTGGTGTTGCGGAGGGACAACATTATAAGCAAATGGCAGAAATCTCGAACAACGAGAAAGTGCGTGTAATGTTGGCCAAAGCGTTATTTGGTCACCCCGACAACTTACTTCTTGACGAGCCAACCAACGACCTTGATTTGGACACAGTGCAATGGTTGGAGGAATATCTATCGAATCTGGAACAGTGCGTACTCGTTGTGTCACACGACCGACACTTCCTTGATGCAGTCTCTACACAGACCGTAGATATCGACTTTGGTAAAGTGACGCTTTTCTCGGGTAACTATTCTTTCTGGTACGAGTCAAGCCAGTTGGCACTCCGTCAGGCACAGAACCAGAAACTGAAGGCCGAAGAGAAGAAAAAACAGTTGGAAGAGTTCATCCGTCGTTTCTCTGCTAATGTGGCAAAGTCGAAGCAGACGACCTCTCGTAAGAAAATGCTGGAAAAGTTGAATGTGGAGGAAATTACCCCCTCAACACGTAAATATCCAGGCATCATCTTCTCGATGGAACGCGAACCAGGTACCCAGATTCTCGAAGTAGAGGGTCTGAAGGCTGTCGATGCTGACGGAACAGTACTTTTCGACAATGTGAACTTTACCATTGAAAAAGGTCAGAAGACAGTATTCCTCTCCCATAATCCGAAGGCCATGACTGCCCTCTTCGAAATCATCAATGGCAACCGTGAGGCACAGGCTGGAACATATAAGTGGGGCGTCACCATTACCACAGCCTATCTCCCACTCGACAACACGGAATTCTTCCAGAGTGAGATGAATCTTGTAGATTGGTTGTCACAGTGGGGACCTGGCAATGAAGTTGTAATGAAATCATTCCTTGGTCGTATGCTCTTCCGTGAAGAAGATGTATTGAAGCATGTTAACGTACTTTCTGGTGGTGAGAAGATGCGTTGTATGATTGCCCGTATGCAGTTGAAAAATGCCAACTGTCTGATTCTCGATACACCGACGAACCACCTTGACCTGGAGTCCATTCAGGCCTTTAACAATAACCTGATTCAGTTCAAGGGTAATATTCTCTTTGCTTCGCACGACCACGAGTTCATCAATACCGTCGCTGATCGTATCATCGAACTGACACCGAAAGGTACCATCGATAAGTTGATGTCATACGATGATTATATCTATGATGAGACTATTAAGGAGCAAAAAGCGAAATTATACGCCTAATTCGGCACAAAATTTGCTGGTTGGAAAGAAAAGACTTTAAACAACACGCATTATGACAGAAAAAGATATTGAGATCAAAGACGAAGATCTACAGGAAGAGCAGCCCGTACAGGAAGAGACTGACAAAGAGGCAGAGGTAGAAACCCCAGAAGAGGCTGAAGGTCAAGAAGAATCTGAGAATTCAGAAGAAAAAGATCCTCTGGAAAAAGCTCAAGACGAGATCGCAGAACTAAAGAACCAGTTGCTCTACAAGGTGGCTGAGTTTGAGAACTATCGTAAACGTACGCTAAAGGAGCGTGCGGAATTGATCTTAAATGGCAGGGAGAAGTTTATCACCTCTATCCTACCCGTTTTGGATGATATGGAACGCGCTATCGAGAATGGCGCTAAAACTGACGATCCGGAAGTGCTACGCGAGGGAATGTCACTCATCTATCAGAAGTTCATGAAGACGCTTGAATCTCAAGGGGTTAGTAAGATTGATACGACAGATGCTGACTTCGATACCGACCTGCACGAGGCTGTTGCTATGGTGCCAGGTATGGGTGATGATAAGAAAGGCAAGGTCATTGACTGTCTGCAACAGGGATATAAACTGAATGATAAAGTAATCCGCCACGCAAAGGTGGCAGTAGGACAATAATATGGCACAGAAACGCGACTACTACGAGGTGCTTGGGGTCGAGAAGACCGCCTCAGAAGACGAGATCAAGAAAGCTTATCGAAAGATAGCCATTAAGTATCACCCCGATCGTAACCCCGGTGATAAGGAGGCTGAGGAGAAATTCAAGGAGGCAGCAGAAGCCTATAATGTGCTCCACGACCCGAAGACCCGCCAGCAATATGACCAGTTTGGCTTTGATGGCCCAGGTATGGGTGGCTTTGGAGGTTTCAGCGGCTTTGGTGGAGCCAGTATGAACATGGATGACATCTTCTCGATGTTCGGAGATATCTTCGGGGGCCATGGTTTTGGAGGTTTCGGAGGTGGTACACGTCGTCCGCAGCAACACAGAGGCAGTGATCTCAGATTGAAAGTAAAACTCTCGCTGGAGGAAATCAACACTGGTGTGACGAAAAAGTTCAAGGTGAGGAAAGACATCCCTTGTGAACATTGTCACGGAAGTGGTGCAGAGGCTGGCAGTGGCAAGGAGACCTGTGAGACCTGTCACGGAACAGGTGTCATCACCCACACGACCCAGAGTATTTTCGGTATGATGCAACAACAAAGTGTCTGCCCTGTCTGCGGTGGCGAGGGACAGGTTATCAAAAACAAATGTTATGAATGCGGTGGTACTGGAATCAAGAAAGGTGAAGAGGTTGTAGAAATCAACATACCCGCAGGAGTAGCGGAAGGTATGGTTGTCAATGTACCAGGCAAGGGAAATGCAGGTAAGCACAACGGCATTAACGGAGATATTCAGGTGTTTATTGAGGAAGAAGAACATGACACTTTTATCCGCGATGGAAACGACCTGATTTACAACCTCCTGCTTGATTTCCCCACCGCCGCAATCGGTGGTGAGGTGGAAATACCAACCATTGAAGGCACAAAATTAAAGGTCAAAATGGAAAACGGCACCCAACCAGGCAAAACCATTCGCTTACGCGGCAAGGGACTGCCCGCCGTACAGGGCTATGGCAATGGTCGGGGTGACCTTGTAGTGAATATCAGCGTCTATGTACCGAGAACACTCAGCCGTGAGGAGAAAGTAGCCATTGAACAGTTTCGGCAGAGCGACAACTTCAAGGGTGATAAGCAGACGAAGGATTCCATCTTCCAGCGTTTCAAGAACTATTTTAATTAATTCATCGTCAATCGCAGCAACATGACATATCAGGAGACGTGCGAATATCTGTATAATCAGATGCCGATGTTTGAGCGGCAAGGAGCCAGTGGCTATAAGGAAGGTCTCGACAATAGTCTGAAACTTGACGAGCACTTCAAGCATCCTCACCATAAGTACCGTACGATCCATGTAGCAGGCACTAATGGCAAGGGTTCCTGTGCACACACCCTGTCGGCTATCCTGCAATCATGCGGCTACAAGGTTGGACTCTACACATCTCCTCACTTAGTGGATTTCAGTGAGCGCATCAGATATAACGGTGCCCCTATTCCAGAAGAATATGTCATCGATTTCGTGGAAAAGGAGAAAGTATTCTTCGAACCATTACAACCTTCTTTCTTTGAAGTTGTAACGGCCATGGCCTTCAAATATTTTGCAGACATGGAGGTTGATATTGCCGTGATCGAAGTGGGTATGGGAGGACGGCTTGACTGTACCAACATCATCTCCCCTATTCTATCTATCATCACGAACATCGGGTTTGACCATACCCAATTTTTAGGCAATTCCTTAGAACAGATCGCCATGGAAAAAGCAGGTATAATGAAAAAAGGTGTACCTGTCATCATTGGCGAGACCACTCCGGAGACTCGTATGGTATTTGAGGCTGTGGCTGCAGAAGTCAAGGCTCCACTGATTCTGGCAGAGGAACAGCCTGAGGTAAAATCATGTGTGCAAACAGACAAAGGTCTCACCTATCAGACTGAAAATTATGGTATTCTGGAAGGTGAACTGTCTGGTAATTATCAGGAAAAGAATACAAATACGATTCTCTGTGCTGTTAAGGAATTGGAGAAAATGGGCTATCTGTATCCTGTTTCCAGCCGTCCAGACTATATTTGCCAAAATAAAGAAGTGCGGGAGTCGTTCAAACGTGTTTGTGAACTTACAGGATTACAAGGACGTTGGCAAACCATAAAGGAGTCCCCACTGACGATATGCGATACCGGACACAACTTAGATGGGTGGAAATACCTGAGTGAGCAGTTAAAGACTGTATCATGCCAGCACATGCACATCGTATTTGGCATGGTCGATGACAAGGACTTCGAGGGCGTGATGGCCCTATTACCGAAAACAGCCACTTATTACTTTACGAAAGCCAGTAATAAACGGGCTGTTTCTGAGAATGTGCTGAAGATTTATGCCCAGGGACTGGGACTTCAGGGGGAAAGTTATCCCGATGTTGTCAGTGCCTATCAGGCTGCTCAAGATGCCGCAGATGAGAAAGACTTTGTGTTTATCGGAGGTAGCAGTTACGTGGTAGCAGACTTCCTTAAAAACTGCATTTAGCGTTTTTTAATACATCCGAAACATTTTTTTCGTTGTTTCATTCGTCTGTTTGGTTTTTTTTCTGTTATTTTGCAGAAAATACATCATACATAACTTAAAACATTATCAATATGGCTAACACAGCAGAAACAGCGAATCTGTGTGGTCTGAAGAGAGAAAACTTCCAGGCCACGATCAATGGTAAGAAAACAGACTTGTACATCCTGAGAAACCGTAAAGGTTATGAAGTGGCAATCTCCAATTATGGCGGTGCCATTTGTGCTATTATGGTGCCTGATAAGGATGGCAAAGTAGCTAACGTTATTCAGGGTCATGACAGCATCAAGCAGTTGACCAGCGGAAAGGAACCCTATCTGTCAACACTGATTGGCCGTTGGGGCAATCGTATCTGCAAAGGTCAGTTTACCCTGAATGGAAAAGAGTACCAGTTGGCACTCAATGACGGTCCGAACCACCTGCATGGCGGATCTGTCGGTTTTAATGCCAAGGTATGGGATGCCCGTCAGATGGGTCCCCGTTCACTGGCCCTGCACCGTATCTCGTCTTATGGTGAGGAAGGTTTCACCGGCGAACTCGACGTGACAGTAGAGTTCACTTTCACAGACCAGAACGAGTTGGTAATCGAGTATCTGGCTACTACTAATAAGAAGACGATTGTCAACCTGACGCATCATGCCTTCTTCAGTCTGGCAGGTACTGCTGATCCTACTCCATCTATCGAGGATCAGATCTGTGAGATCAATGCAGATTTCTATCTGCCTACTGACGCTACAGCTATCCCAACAGGTGAGATTCTGAAGGTAGAAGGTACCCCATTCGATTTCCGTAAGCCGAAACCCTTTGGTCAGGACATTAATGCCGACCACGAGCAGATCAAGTTCGGTAAAGGTTTCGACCACAACTACGTACTTAACAAGCAGGAAGAGGGAGAACTCTCGTTTGCTGCTAAAGTGACCGAGCCGAAGAGTGGACGTACCATGGAAGTTTATACCACCGAACCTGGTATGCAGCTCTACACAGCCAACTATGCCACTGGTTATAAGGGCGCTAACGGTTGCACATTCCCATATCGTTCTGCCGTCTGCTTCGAGGCACAACATTTCCCCGACACGCCAAACCGTCCCTACTTCCCCAGTGTCGTCCTGAATCCAGGCCAGCGTTATAAGCAGAAGACCATCTACCGCTTTGGTGTTGTGGAATAAAAACAGAAACTTAAAAGACTTACATTTTTATGAGTAATCAAAAACAAAATGGAAGTATCATCGCTATTATTACGATGATGTTCCTGTATGCCATGATTTCGTTTGTGACGAATCTTGGTGCACCTATCGGAGTCATCTGGAAGAACCAGCCGGAGATTGGTGGTTCTAACGTGCTTGGCATCATGGGTAACTTCATGAACTTCTTCGCCTATCTGTTCATGGGTATTCCTGCAGGTAAGATGCTGACAAAGGTGGGCTATAAGAAGACAGCGCTCATCGGTATCGCCGTAGGTTTCATCGGTGTACTCATCCAATATCTCTCCGGATTCTCTGGCGGTATCCCCGGCTTCTGCATCTATCTTTTGGGTGCCTTCATCTCCGGATTCTCCGTCTGTATCCTCAACACTGTGGTCAACCCGATGCTGAACCTGCTGGGTGGCGGTGGTAACCGTGGTAATCAGTTGAATATGATTGGTGGTACGCTGAACTCACTCTCTGGTACACTGACACCTATGCTCGTTGGTGCACTCATCGGAACAGTGACAGCATCCACTCAGATGGCCGATGTGAACCTCGTCATGTTTATCGCTATGACAGTCTTCGCATGTGCCTTCATCATCCTGCTTTTCATCCCCATCAAGGATCCCGAGTTGGGCAAGGTAACTGCCGAGACCAAGTTTGAGCACTCGCCCTGGGCATTCCGTCATTGTTTGCTCGGTGTGATTGCCATTTTTGTTTACGTTGGCGTGGAGGTAGGTATCCCTGGTGGCCTTAACTTCTACCTCTCCGACACTACAGCCAATGGTGCATGGGTTAACCCCGAGGCAGTACTCAATGCTGCCACCATCGGTGGTGCTGTGGCTGCTATGTACTGGCTGTTGATGCTCATTGGACGTATGATTGCCAGTGCTATTGGCGGCAAGGTATCTTCTCGTCAGATGATGCTGTTCTGCACTTTCTCAGCTATGGTACTCATCATTGCAGCCATCCTCACTCCGAAGAGTGTAACGACTACGATGCCGTTGGTAAAGATTCTCGAAGGTTCCGTTGAGATGACAACTGTACCGCTGAGTGCACTGTTACTGGTGCTTGTTGGTCTTTGCACCTCAGTGATGTGGGCTTCTATCTTCAACCTCGCTACAGAGGGCTTAGGCAAATATACAGCACAGGCATCAGGTATCTTTATGATGATGGTGGTTGGTGGTGGTGTACTGCCGGTGGTTCAGAATTTCTTTGCAGACATTATGGGCTACATGCCGAGCTATTTCATCTATCTGTTAGCTGTTGGATATATGTTCTACTATGCCCTCATTGGTTGTAAGAACGTCAACAAGGATATTCCTGTTGATTAATATACCTTATTAATAATATATAATATGGATATTGAATTTGTAAGAAGCCGCTTTATCAAGCACTTTGATGGAAAGACGGGAAACATATATGCTTCTCCCGGACGCATCAACCTCATTGGTGAACACACCGACTACAATGGTGGCTTTGTGTTCCCTGGTGCAGTCGATAAGGGTATCATGGCAGAAATGCGTGCTAATGGTACAGAGGATACAGTGATGGCCTATGCCATCGACCTGAAGGATCGTGTAGATTTCAAACTCTCTGATCCTAATGGCCCCCGTGCCAGTTGGGCTCGTTACATATATGGTATTTCCTTGGAGATGAAGAAGTTGGGCGTTCCTGTTAAAGGCTTTAATATTGCCTTTGCTGGTGATGTTCCCCTCGGTGCTGGCATGTCATCAAGTGCCGCCATGGAGAGTTGTTTTGCCTGCGGTCTGAATGATATCTTCGGTAAGAACAAAGTGTCTCAATGGGATATTGTACTGGCTGGACAGGCTACAGAACACAACTACTGTGGTGTGAATTGCGGTATCATGGATCAGTTTGCTTCTGTCTTTGGCAAGGCGGGCTGTCTGATGCGTCTTGACTGCCGCAGCCGCGAATTTGAGTACTTCCCGTTCAAGCCCGATGGCTATCGACTTGTATTGCTTGACTCTGTGGTAAAGCACCAGTTAGCCGGTTCTCCCTACAACGACCGTCGTAATTCCTGTGAGAACGTAGTAAAGCATATTGCCGCCAAACATCCGGAAGGAAAGTTTGAAACCCTACGCGACTGCACATGGGAACAACTCGACGAGGTGCGTACCGAGGTTGGTGAAGAAGACTACAAGCGTGCAAAGTTCGTACTTGGTGAGAAAGACCGTGTTCTGGCTGTCTGCGATGCCCTGAACGAGGGTGACTATGAGAAAGTCGGTGAACTGATGTACCAGACTCATGAAGGTCTGTCAAAGGATTATGAGGTATCCTGCGAGGAACTCGATTTCCTAAACGACATCGCCAAGGAAAATGGTGTAACCGGTTCACGTATTATGGGCGGTGGCTTCGGTGGTTGTACTATCAACCTCGTACGTTATGATCTCTACAAGAACTTCATTGCAGATGCCAAAAAGAAGTTCAATGACAAGTATGGTCATGAGCCCAAGGTCTATGATGTAGTTATCGGTGACGGATCACGTAAGATTTGCTAACTCTAAACCGACATAAACGCTGTATTTAGTGTTTATAAAGGTTAAATAATGGCGGTAAGGTGTAAAAATTACACTTTACCGCTTATTTTTTCCTCTATTCGCTTGTAACTTTGGGAAATAAATTGTAATTTTACACCCAAAACAATGTCATAGCATAATAATAATCCTAAAAACAAGTAAAAATGAAAGCATTTAAGAGTTCTATTCTTGGGCTCGGTGTAGTCACACTGATGCTCTGTGCCTGTGCTGGTAGCCAAAAGGCTCCGCAATTAACGGTTTCAGGTCTCGACCCTGCTAAGTTTGACACAACTATCCAGTCTAAGCCCGTCATGCTTTACACACTGAAGAATGCCAACGGCATGGAGGTATGTATCACGAACTACGGTGGTCGTGTGGTATCCTTGTGTGTTCCCGACAAGGACGGTAAACTGACAGATGTCGTTCTCGGTTTCGACAACATCGCTCAGTATGCTGACACACTCAATTCTCCGACAGACTACGGTTCAAGCGTTGGACGCTATGCCAACCGTATCAAGGATGGTAAGTTTACATTAGGCGAGACTGAGTATCAGTTAAAGAAGAACGACGGCCCCAACTGTCTGCACGGCGGTGGTAACTCCGGTTGGATGCATCAGGTATATGACGCCGAGCAGATTGGTGACTCTATCCTCAAACTGACCATCGTAGCCAAAGACGGTGAAAACGGATTCCCTGGCAAGGTGATGGCAGTGACCACCTACAAGGTGACAGCCGACAACATCCTAGATATCACTTGGGAGGCTGAGACGGATAAGCCGACTATCATCAACCAGACCAATCATAACTACTACAACCTGAGTGGTGACTTCACACAGCCTGGTTATGATATGGTACTCTACGTGAATGCAGACAACTTCACGCCCAGCGACAAACTCTATATCCCGACAGGCGAGATCAAATCTGTAGAAGGTACTCCGATGGACTTCCGTACGCCACACGCCATTGGCGACAGCATTAAGTCTGACTTCGACCAGATCCAGAACGCTGGCGGCTACGACCACAACTGGTGCCTGAATACATACAAAGACGGTCAGGGCGACGACACACAGGTTTGTGCCAGCCTTTATTCTCCAAAGACCGGTATCTTCATGGAAATGTTTACCAATGAGCCAGGCGTACAGGTGTATAGTGGCAACTTCCAGGGTGTTGGCAACGAACTGAACATCCAGCACAAGCATGGCCCCTACCCCCAGCACGTCAGTGTATGTCTGGAGAGCCAGAAATATCCCGATTCCCCCAACAAGCCCGAGTGGGTACAGCCTGTTTTGAACCCTGGCGAGAAGTATTTCAGCCACGCAGCTTATAAGTTCTCCGTAAAATAAGTACTAACATCAATAAAAACTAAAAACAAAATGGATTGGAGTTCAAATCAATTTCAGTGGCTTGACTGGGTAGTGCTCGCTATCGGAGTCCTCGCCATCGTGTATGCAGTTTACTACGCTATTAAGAAAGATAAGGAGAAGATGAAGGGTGCCGACTCGCAGGACTACCTGTTTGGTAAAGGTGAGCCCTGGTACATCATCGGCGCAGCCATCTTTGCTGCCAACATCGGTTCCGAGCACCTTGTAGGTCTCGCCGGTACTGGTGCCAAGGACGGTGTGGGTATGGCCCACTGGGAGATGCAGGGTTGGATGATCCTGATCCTCGGTTGGCTGTTTGTTCCTTTCTATCAATTGTTGAACAACAAGATGGGTAAGATCATCACCATGCCCGACTTCCTGAAGTTCCGCTATACCCAGCGCACAGGTTCTTGGCTGAGTATCATCACGCTGATTGCCTACGTGCTGACGAAGGTATCCGTAACAGCTTTCACAGGTGGTATCTTCTTTGAGTATCTGCTCGGTCTGCCGTTCTGGTATGGTGCCATCGGTCTGATTGCCATCACGGCAGTCTTCACCGTCTTCGGTGGTATGAAGGGTGTGATGACGCTCTCTGCCATCCAGACACCTATCCTGATTATTGGTTCGTTCCTCGTGTTATTCCTCGGTCTGAACATGCTCGGCGACGGCAGCATCAGCGCTGGCTGGGCTGAGATGATGAAGGTATGTAATGCCGCCCACGACGGCTTTGGAACCACACACATGTTCCATCCCGACAAGGCTGACCCCATGTATCCCCAGTTCCCTGGCTATGTCGTGTTCCTCGGAGCCTCTATTATCGGTTTCTGGTACTGGTGTACTGACCAGCATATCGTTCAACGTGTACTCGGCCAGACCAAGGGCGAGGATAATACAGAGGTGATGAAGCGTGCCCGTCGTGGTACCATCGCAGCAGGTTACTTCAAACTGCTTCCTGTGTTCATGTTCCTGATTCCTGGTATGGTGGCCTACGCCCTCTCTCTCAAGACTGGTAGCGGCATTGAGATGGATATCACCAACACCCATGATACTGACGGTGCCTTCGCCATGATGGTGAAGAACATTCTGCCTGCTGGTATCAAGGGCATCGTAACCATCGGTTTCATCTGCGCCCTCGTTGCTTCTCTGGCTGCTTTCTTCAACTCTTGTGCTACCCTCTTCACGGAGGACTTCTACAAGCCCATGAAGAAAGGTATGAGCGAGGCCCACTACGTATTCGTAGGCCGTGCTGCTACGGTGGTGGTTGTGATCTTAGGTCTGCTCTGGATGCCCGTCATGATGTCAATGGGTAACCTCTACTCCTATCTGCAGGATATCCAGTCGCTGATCGCTCCGGCTATGGTGGCAGTCTTTACGCTCGGTATCTTCTCGAAGAAGATCACACCGAAGGCTGGTGAATGGGGACTGATTGGCGGCTTCCTCATCGGTATGGTTCGTCTGCTCACCAATGTGCTCACAGACTCTGGCAAGGCCGCTATGGATGGTGCTTTCTGGGATGCTACGGCCTGGTTCTGGCAGACCAACTGGCTCATCTTCGAGTGCTGGCTGCTCGTGTTCATCATTCTGCTGATGGTGGTTGTGTCGTTCTTCACTCCTGCACCCTCCAAGGCTCAGGTCGAAGCTATCACCTTCACCAGCGATTACCGTAAGCAGATCAAGGAGAGCTGGGGCATCTGGGACATCGTGGCCACCCTCGGTGTTATCATCTGCTGCTCTTGCTTCTATGCATACTTCTGGTAAACGATAGAATATGACCTATTATCACGAACATTCCAAAGTCTGGCTGTCCGTTGACTGTATCATCTTCGGATTCGACGAAGGTAAGCTGAAGATCCTGATTGGTAAGCGCCAGATGGATCCAGG
>JAFYPG010000213.1 GCA_017547605.1 Prevotella sp. | reverse complement strand
TAGGATGGTTCGGAGTCAGGAACTGGCAATTCGGGCCAACCTGAGTGTTGGAACCGATGGTGATAAAACCTCCATCTAGCATGGTGCCGTTATAGTTGATAAATACATACTCGCCCAGTTTGATGCCATGTCCATGGTCGCAATGAAACGGTGGTGATACCGTGGATGACTCAGGAATGCCAGGAATCAAGTCTTCGATTGTTTTCCTGTAATCATCATCTTCAACGGTCATGGTTTGCAGCTTTGCACAGAGATGCTTGGCCCTGAAGTAACTCGCCAGACATTCTTCGCTCGTGAAGTCATAGAACTCCTCATTGCGCATTTTTTCAAAATCAGTTTTCATATGCATTACTTTCTTATGAACTGATTCTCTGTTTCCGGTGTTTCGGCAGCTGTATAGCGTTCCACCGTCATGTGGAGGTCGTACTTCTCGCGAAGCTTGGCGATAGTGTCCATCATAGGCGTGGCATGATGCTTGTCGATGGCTTCCTGATTGGCCCAGCTGTCGATGAGCAGGATGGTCTCAGGATCATCCATAGACTGGTAATACTCATACCTCAGATTGCCTTCCTCGGCTCTGATGGCGGCTACTGTACCGCTGGAAACCATCTCTTCAGCGAACTTTCTGGCATTGCCGTCTGTGCCAGTGTACCTCAGATTGACTGTGATTGACATACTCTTTTCCTGTTTTTCCTCGCTGCATCCTACAAGAAGAAAGGCGAATAGTATTAATAGATATGATATCCGTTTCATACGTTTCTATACGCTTTTGCCTAATTCAAATGCTTCCTGCAGCTTAGCATTTCCCTCAATGGCTTTTGGTTCATTGACACCTCCACAGAAGATGGTGCCTACCAGACGGCTCTTGGGATAGCAGGCAATCCAACCGCCAAGACCAGTCTCGGCACGCTTCGGCGTCTCTGGGTCATCATCAGCAGCGGTGGTCAGCAGATAGACATCACGGAACTTGTAATCCCTACCGTACATACCGTTCATGCGGTCTATGAGCGTTTTCATCTGTCCGCTCATCTCGTAATAGTAGATAGGAGTAGCCCAAACCACGACTTCAGCTTCCATTACCTTAGCCATGATGTCGTTCACATCATCCTTTATAACACACTTACTCAGCTTATGGCATCCCATACAGCCCTTGCAGAACTGGATGCTCTTGTCTGAGAGGGAAATCTTCTCAACCTCGTTTCCGGCAGCCTTGGCACCTTCCACGAACTTGTCAGCGAGCATGTCGCTGTTTGAACCATGACGAAGACTCGTCGAAATTACTATTATTCTTTTCATATTTACTTGTAATACCTAAATACACTTAAAACTAACGGCAAAGATAGTGATAATTACGGAATTATCGTTAAATTTGCACCAAGAATTAGCATTGTTTATCAAGTAACCCAACAAAAACTACAGTTATGAGACAGAAAAAGGTTATCTCCGTGATTCTCGCTGTCCTGCTGCTATCCGTGATAGCAGTGGCTCAGAGTTCCAAAAAGGCCGGAAAGGCCAAGGCCCTTGAAGTGTCATTCAACTATCAGCGCCAGGCAGGTCCTGGCTCCAACCAGTATGCCGTTTGGATAGAGAACGAGAAGGGTGAGTTCGTAAAGACCCTCTTCGTCACCTCGTACACAACTAAGGGCCGTGCCCGTGGCGGCGAACAGCCAAAGCGAGGCTACATCGTGCGTCCGGCCTGTGTGCCTGTATGGGTGAAAACCTCAAAGGCAGAAGAGAAAACCGATGTGCAGTTGGATGCTGTTACAGGGGCTACTCCTCAGAGCGGTGGCGTACAGACTTTCACATGGGACTTTACCGATGAGCAAGGCAAGGCCGTACCGCAGGAAACCTACAAGGTAAAGGTCGAAGCCACACTGATTTTCGACAGCGATATCGTCTACACAGGAACATTCTCTACCAAGGACAAGCCCGGCAATATCACTCTCACTTCAGAGCTGACCAAGCCTGACGAACAGCATAAGGACATGGTGACGGATGTAAAAGCCATTCTGAAATAAATATGATGACTAATCAGGCACAAACACCAGACCCTAATTTTTGGATTTTCCTCTGTTTCGGACAATCGAATATGGCTGGTCAGGCTCCTATTGAAGAGCAGGACTTGCCAGTAAGTGATCGTTTTTTGAGTATGGCTACTACCGATGGCACCGACCGCAAGTTAGGAACATGGCGCAAGGCTGTGCCGCCCCTCTGTCGTGCTGATGCCAATCTTGGCCCTGCCGACTGGTTCGGACGTACATTACTCGAAGCTGTGCCTGATGATGTACGCATTGGCATTGTGTCTGTGGCTGTAGAAGGCTGTCCTATCTCTTTCTTCGACAAGGACAGGAACGCGACTGTCATTGCCATGGAAGACCGTGACTGGATGAACGACATCCTGGATCAGTATGGACGTGACCCCTACGAGCGGCTGCTGAGTATGGCGAAGATTGCAGCCAAGGATGGTGTCATCAAAGGCATTATGCTACATCAGGGCGAGACGGATGCCTACGACAGGGAATGGCAGGAGACTGTGAGGAAAATCTACTGCAACTTGCAACAGGAACTTCAGTTCGATCCGACTGCTGTCCCCCTGCTGGTTGGCGAAGTAGTGCGTACGGAATATGGTGGCATCTGCGGCCATGCCAATCCCACTATCAACAATATTGCCAACCGATATCCGAACACGTATATTGTTTCTTCAAAGGGCTGTCTGCCCTGTGACGATTATCTCCATTTCAGTGGCGAGGGCTACAGGCTTCTGGGCCGTCATTATGCACAACGCTATCTGGAGGTTACCTATCCACAATTAGCAGAAACTATAAAATAGTAGAAACGCATTATATCAGATAGGATTATGATTAGACTTAGCAATGACATTGAAATTCCACAGATAGGCGTCGGCACTTGGACGCTACGTGGAGAGACTGCCAGACAGAATGTTCGCCTGGCCTTGGAAGCCGGATTCCGTCATATAGACACGGCACAAGGGTACGAGAACGAGGCTGAAGTGGGACAAGGCATCATTGACAGCGGAGTACCGAGACAGGAGATCTTCGTCACCACCAAGGTCGCTACGAACATCATGCGCGAAGGTCGTGAAGCCGTCCGAAAATCCATTGACGAGAGTCTGGCTAAACTGAAGACCGGCTACATTGACCTGCTGCTGATCCACTGGCCTGTGAAGGACTGCGTAAAGGATACCTGGCAGATGATGGAGGACTACGTAAGACAGGGTAAGGTAAAGTCCATCGGCGTAAGCAACTTCAACCGTCATCATCTGGATGACCTACTCACGTATGCCGAGATCCGGCCTGTCATCAACCAGATAGAGGTACATCCCTTCATGACGCAGGAGGAGAACATTGCTTATAACCGTCAACTGGACATTCAGGTAGAGGCATGGGGACCTTTCGGACAAGGTGACATCGACGTGGTGGGACATCCGCTACTCCAGACGCTGGCCGCGAAATACCAGAAGACCGCCTCGCAGATTGTGCTCCGCTGGATTGTGCAGCGAGGGCTGATAACGATTCCAAGAGCCAAGCCCAACCACTTTGCCGAGAATCTGGAAATCATGACGTTCTCACTCTCCGACGATGACATGCAGGCCATCAGTGCCCTGAACCAGAATCTGCGCTCGAACGTTCTTAACGACCCTGAAACGTTCCCTTGGTAAGCAGCTCGAGATGGCTTACCTGATAAAGTTCATGAATTGGGGACGTTCGTCGCGCTTGGGAGCTGAGTCTCCGTCAGCATGAATCTTCTGTAACAAGAAGGCCATATTGGTCGCAAGTGTGCGCATGGTCTGCATGCCCTCAGTATCGAGTTTCACCTCGCCCTTTCCGGCACCGTAGGCGATGTTCCAGTATTGTGAAGTGACTACGGGCATGTTCATCATCTCGAACATCATGTTCATTGTCTGAAGCGTGGCCGTAGCACCGCCTCGCCGACATACTGCCAAAGCCGCAGCAGGCTTGTTCTGTACCAGATGGCCTGCCGAGAAAAACAGGCGCTGCATCAGGGAGAGGATTCCACCGTTAGGCTGACCATAGTAAACGGGAGTGCCAACGATGAGCGCATCTGCCGTGGCCATCTTTTCGGTGATAACAGCGCATAGGTCATCGTCGAACACACATCCCTTGCTGCCGGGCTGATGACAACCACCACAGTTGATGCACATACGGACTGGCTTCCGGCCTATCTGAACGATTTCAGTCTCGATACCGTGCTTCTGTAACGTTGCCTCTATCTCCTGCAGACAGCAGAACGTGTTTCCGTCGGTTCTTGGGCTACCGTTGATCAGGAGTACTTTGCACTGCTTGCCAGATATAGTGTCCAACATGGCTGATACTGGTGATACGACAGCAGTTGCTGCAGCTGCCATCGTGGCTTTCTTGATAAAATCTCTTCTGTCCATAGAATCTTTGTTTTTGTGTTAGCTTATAGTATTTCTTCTAATGCTCCCGTCTCAGAGTCGATGATAAACCCACGAACCACGATGTCCTTGGGAACAAGGGGATGGGTTTTGATGGTCTCAACTGTCTTGCGGACAGATTCAGGGGTGTCCTTGAATCCCTCCAGCCAATGATCCAGATTGATGCCGCACTTGCGGATAGTGTCAAGTGTATCATCCGTCACACCACGGGCAATCATTTCGTGATGAAAGTGATCATAGCTCATGTGACAGGCTCCGCAATGAGAATGTGCCACCACCATGATTTCTTCCACTCCCAGCTCATAGATAGCGACAATGAGGCTGCGCATGGCTGAATCAAAAGCTGAAATGACCAAGCCTCCTGCGTTCTTGATAATCTTTGCATCACCGTTCTTCAAGCCCAAAGCAGCAGGGAGCAGTTCAGTGAGTCTGGTGTCCATACATGAAAGTACTGCCAACTTCTTATCGGGGTACTTGCTGGTCAGATACTTCTCGTAGCTCTTCTGTTCTACGAAGGTCTTATTGAATGCAATAATCTGGTCTATCATAAGCCTATTCTCTTAAACTATGTTGTATTAACAGGGCAAAGTTAGTGAATTTGGAGCATTTTTCGTATATTTGCACCTTAGATTTATGATTGTTTATGAAGTTGATATGATTCAGCAAATAGAAATAACCCTAAAATCAAAACCTCGCGGTTTCCATCTGGTAACTAGTGAGATTCTGAGCCAGTTGCCCAAGTTGCCAAAGACGGGCATCATGAATATATTCTGCAAGCATACGAGTTGCGGACTGAGCATCAATGAGAATGCAGACCCTGATGTACGAGTGGATATGGAAACCATTTTCAACCGTCTTGTCCCAGAGAATCGCCCAGAATACGAACATACTTTGGAGGGAGCAGACGACATGCCTGCTCACGCCAAGTCAACGTTGAGTGGTGTTAGCCTGACCATCCCCATTACCAACGGACGTTTGAACATGGGTACCTGGCAGGGCATCTATTTCTGCGAGTACAGGAATTACGGTGGGGCAAGAAGGTTGGTAGTAACAATTATAGGAGAGTGAAATATGGCATACACAGGACGTTTCGGACAGTCAGACGATTTTCGTCGTGAAGAACTGATTAGGATAATTGAGCACTCTGTAGAGAACCTAACCCTTCAGGAATTGGAGGCTTTGTATTATGACATGTCTACCAAAAACTACATCAACGAATGAAACTGAAGAAGCGAAAATTCAAGTATGCTGCGATATTCTGTCTCTGCTGTTTTGCCTTCTTAGTCATTCTGGTTGATGGAGTACTGAAGTTCCAGACATTGGTTGACTACTTCGGTTCATACGCATTAGTAGAGATTACGCTATTGCTATTGGTCATTCTACCCACAGTGGCAGTATACAGATTAACAAAG
>JAFYPG010000212.1 GCA_017547605.1 Prevotella sp. | reverse complement strand
TCTGCTCCACGTTCTCGCGATCAGTATCAGTACCATTACGCATAAAGTCGAAGTTAAAATCTATGCCCAGCTTGCCAATCTTACCATTATAATAGGTGTTGGTGAGCCATCCCAGCGGCTTCGTCTCCTTGCTGGTCTGGTGAGAGTAGAGGTGGTCGATAAGGACATTATTCTCGAACACGTCCTCGTCGTAAATTACCTGATTCTTGCCTTTCATTTGGTGCGTCAGATCGGCACGCACACCCAGCGAGTGATTGTCCGACAGCTGCCAGTTCACACCAGCCGTATAGGTCAGGTTATCATGCTTCCACGTCATCGTGTAAGGACCATACTGACGAAAAACCTTATCCGTCGTGGTGATATCCTCGATGGTGCTGTACTGACGATAGTCCTGATGATAGTAATACACAGAGCCAAACACATCAACGCCGTTCTTGCGATAGTTAGCGCCTACTTTTGCCTGCGGACGGTCGAAGTCATAACGCAAGTCGTGCTCATCGGACAGCGTGAGGTTGAGACTGAGGCCTTCACCTTGCTGACGGACAGTGCGGATGCGCACCACGGCCCGCACCGTCGCGTCGTACTGCGCACCTGGATTGTTGATTACCTCTACATCGCGTATTTCCTCGCTGCGCAGACGCTTCAGTTCGTTATTGTCGCGCATCAGTCGACCGTTGATATAGATAAGCGGTGAGCCCTTTCCCAACACCTCGGGTGCCTCGTCCGTACCCGTCATGCCAGGCACTTTCACCAGCATCTCGCCGAGTGTGCCAGCATCTGATAGCGGAGTTCCCTGAATGCGGGTTATCATGGCATTGCCCTTCAGACGGGTATTAGGGAGGTTGCCCTTCACGACAACCTCCTGCAACTCTTGCATCATGTTTACAGATTTTAAGCTATCTTGCTGCTCCTGTCCACTCGCTGATGTACATGCAAGGGCGATAGACGTAGCCAAAACAATTCTTTTCATCACTATGAATTATATATAATATTCTCCTTCTATCTTCTTGGTAGCTTTGCCACCGAACAGCACCTTGCCATCCTGGCATTTGAGCTTAACGGAATTAAATACACGATTATTGCCACCTTGCTCTATGGTGATTGACTCGCCTTTCCAAAGTCCTTCGCTTAGCAGATAATTGGCAAAGGCACTGTTGCCAGAACCTGTAGCAGGGTCTTCGAGATAGCCAAACTTGGGAGCAAAGACTCTGGTGTGGGCAAAGGCCGATGTGTCAGCCGTCTGCTTGGAGAAAACGAGGATGATGTCGATATCATTGCTCTCGCAGAACGTCTTCAGGCTCTGCTCGTTGGGATAGACAGAAATCTCAGTATTAAGGTCTGCAATAGGAACGAGGAGCGTACGCAAACCTGCATCGATGATACGGATTGGAAGATCCATGCGGATGGAATCATGAGGCAGACTAAGTTCTGTCTCGATTTGTGCAACAGAAAGTTTCATAGGATGCTCTATGGGGTCTGGAGCTGTGATATACACGGCATCCTCATCCTCTATGGCATTGAACACTTCGATGATTCCCTTACGGTTAGTCTCGGCAGTAATGACCAGCTTTGCCATCTGTTCTGGTGTTTCCTTTACCATCGTGTACATGGTGGCAATGGTTCCATGTCCACAGAACTCCACTTCGCACTCCGATGAATAATAGGTCAGTTTACAATCAGCCACATCCGACTGACTGCAAAACACTACTTCCATCACAAATCCTTTGTGCTCGGCAGCTATTGCCTGCATCTGTTCTGGATACAATTCCTCTTGCCCTGTAAAAATGCATGCCGCAGGATTGCCCAGCGACTCGCCTGATGTAAAGGCATTGCTCTTAACGTATCTGTATTTTTTCATTGTAGCTTAGCTATATCATTCAGGCTTTGCCCAGAAGAAATCGGGGTCGGTGGTCGTGTCGCACTTCCAGTTGTCGTTGACGAATCCCACGGGAATCAAGCGAATATCCTCCTCTGCGGGATTGGGGCGATAGTCGCTTTCCGGATTGAACCGGCTATATTTCTTGCAGACAAAGTAATAGAGATTCTTCGCCATGTAATAATCCAGATAATACTCCTTGGTCTGCTGGCTCTCATGATTCCAGTTGGCCGTCTCGCAGAGCATCAACGGAAGGTCATTCCTCAGTCGCTCGCGCACCTCGGCAATACTCAGCATCGTGCCGTTCTCGTCCATCACCCAAGCATCCATCGTGGGGTCGATATAGAGCCACTTCTGCAACTGGTCTGACCATACGGTATTGATGACGTGGCACTCGTAGTCGAGTGGATCGGCAGGCATGCAGGTGACGTAACGGGCAGGGATGCCCATCGAGAGATACATCTCGCAAAGAGAGATAGCCAGTTGCCGACAGTTGATACCTCTGCCTGTAGTCTTACAATAGTTATAGAGGTCGATGGCATCCATCTCGGCAAAGGCGCGATTGCCGCCGTCGTGGCGCATGTTGTCGTGGGCAAAATGTAACAAATTGATGATCTTCGACAATTCATCGCCCTGACCAGCTACCGAATCGAGTTTGAGATATTCGCGAACCACGCTCAGGCACTTCGAATCCTTTGACTCATAGCGGAAAGGGTTATCCATTTTGATGGAATCC
>JAFYPG010000211.1 GCA_017547605.1 Prevotella sp. | reverse complement strand
CATTCACAGACGGGTCAGCATCAGATGGGATGATAGCGAGTTTCTCGACAGCCGTAGTCAGTCCGCCTTGTGCATTCAACACAGCCAGGATGACTGCCACGATACCAAACAGCATGATGATACCCTGAATGAAGTCGTTCATAGCCGTAGCCTTATAACCACCGATGATTACATAGACAGCCGTAAGGATTGACATGATCACCACACAGTACTCGTAGGGGATATCGAAGCCCATCTCGAAGAGGCGGGAGATACCACTATAGACACCTGCGGTATAGGGAATCAGGAACACGAAAGCGATGACGGAAGCCACCACACGCAGGCCCTGATCATTGAAACGGGTTCCAAAGAAATCAGGCATGGTACGCGACTCGATATGCTGCGTCATCAGTTTGGTTCTGCGACCTAAGATGATCCACGCCAGCAAAGAACCGATGATGGCATTGCCAATACCAATCCACGCAGAGGAAAGACCATACTTCCATCCGAACTGTCCTGCATAGCCCACAAAGACCACTGCTGAGAAATAAGAGGTTCCGAAGGCGAAGGCTGTGAGCCAGGGACCCACGGCACGACCACCTAATACAAATCCGTCAACACTGCTGGCCTGCTTGCGTGAATACACTCCCACGCCTACCATCACGACCAGGAAAATGATGGTCAAAAGAACTTTTATAATCATTTTTAATGTTTAATCTTTAATGGTTAATGTACTAAAACGCTACCTGTACCTGTGCCTGCAGCCAGTCATAATCCTTGCTGCTGATATTCTCACCACAGAGACAACGGGTGTATTGCAACTGCACACGGCACTTCTTATAGAACCAGTACTGGATACCCAGCGTCAGATTGGTCTGGTCCCAGCCATCCACCTTCGTATTACGATCGAAGGTCTCACCACTGGCCACAATGTCGAGGGCATCCACCACAGGGATGGCAGCAGTGACATAGCCACCACGGCTGCCCACTTCTCCATCCTCACCACCAAGCCATTCGGCTCGGATACTCATCGGACGTGCCTCTTTATATTTCGCAGGTGAATAGGGCGCAGTCTTATACTCCGCACCTACACTGTAACGATTTCGCTTATAGTTGTCGCCAACCTGAATATCAGGGTTCCAGGCAGCAGTCCCTACAGCACAGCCCGTGCCAAGGTAACCAGAGGCCACGAAGCGAAGGCCTGGCATCGGGCGCACTTCGAGTTTGGCGATAAAGTCTTTTTGGTTGTTCTGATCCTTACGGTTGATACCCTGTCCACTCATCAGGGCGAGTTCATAGTGTAACAGTCCCTTGGCCAGATCGCCATAGATCTCCAGACCCATGTCACGACCATAGTTCACACCATTCAGGGGATCTGGTCCCTCGCCAGCCAGATAAAGCACTGCCTGTGAATAGACGTCAATCAGTTCGAGTTGGGTGGGAGAAAGAGGGTTCTCCATGGAGTAGGAATGCTTAAACTGTCCCAGACGGACGGTCAGGGCATTGTCGTTGGAGATTCTGTAGTCGGTGTAATATTCCTGAACCACACTGGAGAAATCGTGCATAAACATAAACGACCAGCGGTCAGTGATGCGTGCTTTTGCCCATAGCAGGGTACGTTTAAGGTTGTAGGAGTTGGTTCCTTTGCCATTGGGATTCTGGTAGGACCAACCTCCCTGAGCATAACCATTAAGAGTAATACGACTCGTGAAATCTTTCAACCAATCGATCTCACCATCTTTCTTCTGTTGCCCCATGGCAGCAACACTACTGAACACTGCCAGCATCACTGCCAGTGTTCGAACTTTGCAAGTTTTAAGTTTCATTTTGTCATGTTTTATAAGAAAAAATAATTCTTGCGTCGGCAAAAGTACAACTTTTCTTTCAATCTTCCAACTTTTTTTCTTAATTTTGCATCAGATTTACAAAACGCGTACGATCATGACACCTAAAGAACAAAGAAATGAACGATTGGCAGAGCGAATAATCAAAGCTCTGAAGCGTCGCAACATGGAAGCCTTCTATTGTCCGACAGCAACAGAGGCAGTCAAGAAAGTATCAGAGCTGATACCAGACGGCAACAGCGTGACATGGGGAGGATCGATGACCATCCGCGACATGGGCATCCCTCAGGCGCTGAGAGACAGAGGCACGCTGGAAGTACTCGACCGTGACCTCGTGGAAGGTGCAGAAGAGAAAGTGCAGATGTACGTCCGTGCCTTCACTACCGATGTCTATCTGTCGAGTGCCAATGCCATCTCAGAGGATGGCGTCATCGTGAACATCGATGGAAATGGCAACCGTGTGGCTGCCATTACGTGGGGACCGAAGAAAGTGATTTTCGTTATTGGACTAAATAAGGTGGCACAGACCGTCGAAGCCGCATTGGCCAGGGCCCGTAGCACAGCCTCACCCATCAATGCAGCCCGCTTCGACATCAAAACACCCTGTCAGGTAGATGGTGTCTGCCATAACTGCAACTCAGCCGATAGTATCTGCAACTACGTCCACTTCCTGCGCAACTCACCTCACGGTAAGCACACAGTCGTACTTGTCGGAGAAGACTTCGGTTACTAATCCGAATTATTTCACGATTTTTCGGCCTTGCTGGATATAGATGCCAGGAGGCAATGAACTCAGACTTCCGTTATGGCGTACTCCATGGAGATCGTAAACGGAAGTGTCTTCCTGATGAGTTACAGGTACGTTTTGTATGCCACCCACATCAGATTTCAGATGAGAAGCAAAGAATTCAGTAAATCTTGGCCACCAAGAATCTCCAATCTCATGACCAAGTGTTGGATTTATCAGATATTGTTTTTCAGAGGATCCCAAGTTGTTGAAGGCGGCCCAGGTCGTACATGGCGGACAAGAGCTATCCTGTAAGGAAAAGTCCATGATAACCGGACAGGTAACGAGTGGCGCGAGGTTCTTCATATCAAAATAGGAGAACATAGCAAGCATCTCCTCATCGCTCATACCAAGAATATGCTTCTGCGCCTCCACAGCATTACCAGCCCATACGACAAGTTGGAGATAATTGGGCATATCACCCAGGAAGGGCAAGGCAGGCGCTATGGCGTTAATACGTCCATCGCCAAGAGCAGCAGTGGCAATGGTAAAGGCTCCACCCTGACTGGCGCCCTCAGCAAATATATTCTGAGGTTGTACCTTCTCGCGAGTAGAGAGAAAATCGAGAGCCCGCAGGCAATCCATAAAAGCACCACGATAGTACCATGCATCCTTGTCGCCGAGGCCATAGGAGAACCAATCGCCATAGTTATTGGTATAGGGAGGACGGTTGTTGATGGACTGTCCACGTGTGGATACCACAATATCAATCTGTGAGGGATTATCGTCACCTCGCGGAATCGTCAGTCCGCCGCCGCTGTCGTAGGCACAGAAATGAAGTACTGCAGGATAGGTGCCTGCTGCCGTTGGCTCAGCGTAATAGGCACGTACAACACCCTCTCCAGTGCCGTCAGGAACAGACTTCATCTCCAGAAGATAGACCTTACGCTTCGCTGTGCTATAGTCAGCAACCTCTGTGAGTGTATATTGTCCCTCTATTTGGGAGAGTTCTGCTTTGGCGGTCTTCCAGAAATCAAGGAAATCATCCTGCTTGTCAGGCGCAGATACCATGTTCGTTGCATCATAGCCAAAGATAAAGGAGCGTACTGCCTCGCCATCAACCATCACAGTAGTATAATAGAAGCCTGGTTCCCAAACCTCGGCAGGACTGTATTCAAATTCCTTGCTTTCACCCGCAGCAAGCGCCTCTGGGAAAGGATAGTCATGATAGAAGGTCATCTTATCATCAGCAATGCGGAGGACAATGTCGAAATCAACAGGCTTGGTTGTAGGATTGGTGACATTAACACGGAAGTATGGCTCGTCAGGCGCAAACCATATCCAGTCGTTAACTACAGGTACGTCTGCCTGTAATTGAGATATATCTTCTTCATTAATGAGTTCCACTGATGTAAGCGTGAATGCAATACCCTGAACGAAACAACCGTCTTTCTTCAGTTCTTCGAGCATTTCTTCAGTGATAGCGATGTCTGTATGATTGCCCATGAGTTGAGCATACTTATCCATGCCTGGCAGTTCATTCCAATTGGGTGTGCGGAGAATGGCCTCTGCTCCAGGACGAAGATTCTGATGGCACAGGCGCAGTACTTTACCCATCGCTGCATCTGCAAAGCACGTCACAGGTAATTGCTGAGTGACCGACCAATCGGAGAGAAATATAGTATTACCTATCCACACCGTATTCTCATAGCCCGCCTCTCCTTTGCCGTCAATGAGATCAACAGCTGTAAGGGCATAGCCAAAGCCCGTGACGATAAGACCATTCTGCTGGAGGTCGTCAAGCATAATGCGGTTAGCGTAATAATCCATCTGCGTCATATCTTCCGTGATGGCTGTACCTGCCGTGGCTGCCAAATCCTTCCACATCCCATTACGGAGAGAGATCTGTGGATAATCCGCCTGACCCGTATAAACAAAGGATAACCGCAGGATATCGGCCACTTTCATATTGGAGAAGTATGAAGCATCAAGAGATACACCGAGACCTTCTTTCCCGTTGACGGTCTCATAACCCTGCCAGATAGTGGTTGTAGTTGCATCCACCTGATGCAAAGATACCGCTATGAAGGACAGCAGAAGAAATACAAACTTATTCATCGGGTGCAAAGGTACAAATAAGCCAGCGGAATACAAAATATATTCACTCATTTTTGGGAAAATCCCCTGAAGGTTTAGGGATTTACGTATGTCGTTTTAGGAAGAATCCCTTTGATGGTGTTCAGATAATCCCTACCTTTGCAGTGAGATTAAGAAACAGATGTCGAACTTTTTAAAACATTAAGATTATGAAGAAGATGATGACCCTGGTGATGATGATGACGATAGCCATCTCCGCCAAAGCTTTCACATACGCAGAGGCTCGCAACGAAGCCATGTTTCTCACTGACAAGATGACGCGTGAGCTTCACCTGATGCCCGCACAGTACGATGCCGTCTATGACATCAACTTCGAGTATCTGCGCAGTGTCAACCACCACAGCAATGTCTTCGGCAGAAACTGGGAGCATCGCAACCACATGCTGCGCAACGTGCTCACCGCTCGTCAGTACGACAAGTTCATCCGCATGGAGCACCTCTATCGTCCGATGGCTGTCCATCCTACTCCAAAGCCTGGACACGGGCCCGCTGCAAAGCCTGCGCCCGCTCCGAGGAAGCCAGATCCAAGGACACCTGCTCCGAAGCATGGGCACAGCAACCATCCGACGCCCCGTCGCTAACAATCTAACATACAAAAAAGATCGCAAGCAACTGATAATTGCTTGCGATCATTTTTATGGTGATCCCGTTGGGATTCAAACCCAAGACCTTCAGAACCGGAATCTG
>JAFYPG010000210.1 GCA_017547605.1 Prevotella sp. | reverse complement strand
TGGATGGGCACCGTCTCGTGGCGCGACTCATACATGGCATAGCGCAACAGGTCGCTCAACTGTGCGATGGCATCCTGGGCCTTGTCGGCATCAATCTGCACGAGCGAGGAGATATTGTTCAGCGTATTAAAGAGGAAATGCGGGTTCAACTGGTTCTTCAGCCACTCGAGTTCGGCCTCGGTACGCTTCTGCTGCTCTTCCTTCAACTGGCGCTTGATCACCATTGTACGACGCACATGGTGTACCAGCAGGGCGATGCCTGCGAGGAAGGCACTCATCAGGATGGCCACGAGCGACGAGGCGTAGAAATTGGCGAGGGCAAACTGACGATGACGCTCGTTGGGGATATGCTCGATGAACGAACGGGGATTGAAGTTATAGAAAAAGAAGTAAACCAGACCTGCGAGAATCAAGCCATTGCCCAACCAGAACAGCCAGCGACGGTTGCGATAATAGCCTAAAGGCACGAGGACGAGGGCATTGACAAAGTAGATGGCTGCCGATGTCCAGTGGATCCTGGCATTGACGTCAAAAGCCCTCATGGCACCCGACCAACTCTGTGTGGCGATGAAAGCAGAGATGGCTGGCACCATCAGGAATGCCAGCCATGCTGCTACTTGCAGCCCATAGAATGTAATGTCTTGTCGAGTAATATTTACTTTCATGCTGCAAAGTTATAAATAATTTACCTAACTAAAGCATTTTTCAGAGGATTATTTCTTCCTACTCTTTATTTGAGGGGTTGCGTTCGTGCTTGTGCCACCCATGGAGCCGTTGCTGGAGCCAGTGGTAGTACTGGTGTTGCCAGAGCCCACGTTGTTGAGCATCTCACCCTGCGACTGCTGCTCGATGAAGTCGTTCTGTACGCGGCTCACATGCTGCTTGGCCATCGTCTTTGAGTTTCCGAAGGTGTAACTGACGGTAAAAGTTACGCCGTAGATGGGCACATTAACGGTGGTGTGAGAAGTGAAATCCTTACCCTGGCTGTAACTCTCGATGTTAATCTTACCACCTCCGTTGAGGCCGAGGATGCCGCTGACACTTAGGTTGAGTTTGTCCTTCAGCAATGACTTCGAGAGACTGGCAGTGAGCATGTTGAAACCACCGCTCCAACCCTGCAGGGTGTAGTTCTTCGTAGAGGTGATGGCAAAGGCGCTGAGCTTCAGGTCGAGGGGCAGTGTCTGCTGCAGACCGATCATGGCATTGGCGGTCCAACCGTTGTTGCTCTGTCCGAGGGCATCGCTACGCAAGTCAGTATAGTTAACGGCTCCGTTAAAGAAGATACGGGTATCCTTCGTCAACAGGTAGTTCACATAGGCGCTCACACCTGTCTGGTGACGCTGTACCACGTTGCCATAGGTGGTGTTCAGCAGGTTGTCACTGTCGTAGAAGCTATACTGAGAGATAGCGTTATCCACGAAGTTGTGGTGCAGGTTCAGATTTACCATCAGTTTCGAAGTAAACATGTTATAGACCAGTGAGAGGTTGTGGTTCTTCTCCACGTCGAGGTCGGGATTACCATAGCTGATGGCAATGGGGTTGGTCTTATCAACATAGGGGTTCAGGTAGGTGATACCAGGACGGGAGATGCGCATGTTATAGGTGAGACCGAGGTTACTACCCACGCCGAGGTTATACTGCAAACTGGCGGTGGGAACAAGGCTTCCATAGTTGGTCGTAAAATCCTCTCCATTGCCGAGGTGATATTCCACGTCCTGCCAGGTATATTCGTAGCGCAGTCCTGCCTTGGCACCAAAGCTTCCGAAGTTGCCGGCATACTCGCCATAGCCTGCGAGGATGGAGTTCTTGTACTCATAGTCGCTGCTGCTGGAGGGATCATAGACGTTCTGCAGATAATATTTGGAGTCGGAAGTGGCATCGTGGAGCTGGAGCTTACCACCGAGACTCAGGGTCTGACCAGTGCCGAGGGGCAGCGTATAGTCGAGTTGGAAGATATGGTTGAGGGTCTTGTCCTTATTCTCTGAGTAACGGTCTGTCAAGTCGATATAATCAGAGGTGGTGCCGAAGCTGTTCGTTGACTCCGTGGTAGAGGGGCTGTAGTTCAACTGATAGGTGAGGGCCAGCGACTGGGTGTGCTCCTTGTTGAAGAAGCGCTGGTAGTCGAGGCTACCATTGAACGAGGTGCGCGAGTTCTTCATATCGGTGGTGCTGCCATAGCTGAGTCCACTGCCATAGAGGTCGCCGCCCATCGTGGTCAGTGAGGTACCTGTACTCTTCATCGACATCGAGTTCACCTGTGCCGTGAGGTTCAAGGCACTCATCTCATCGAGTTGGTAGCCGAGTGTCAGACTTCCCATCGTAAACGGGGTTTTCACGTTGTTGCTGGAGGTCATCAACTGACTGGTACCAGCCTGGCCTTCCTGGATCTGCTCCATCTCGGTGGTGGTGTTACCAGGCTTATTGTATGAAGTCATCACGTTGACGCTATAGGAGAGTTTGCCCTGCTGACCGTTGACAAAGGCACTGGCACCCAACTGTTTGTTACCTGCCGAGGCGCGCAACGTACCATTGTAGCCATTCAGGCTCTGGGCTGCCTGAGGGTTCTGTTTATTCATCACGATGTTCAGCACGCCGGCTGCGCCCTCGGCATCGTACTTCGCACCAGGGTTGGTCATCACCTCAATGCTCTTCACGGCGGTGGCGGGCATGCTCTTGAACACCATCGAGGGGTTTGAGGAGAACATCACGTTGGGCATGCCATCGACATACACCTTGAAGTTGGAGGAGCCATTGACGGAGATATTATCCTGACCATCGACGGTTACCATAGGCACCTTACGGAGCATGTCGAGTACGGTGTTCGACTTGGAGTCCTCATCCTCAGCCACATTGTAGCTCATCTTATCGACCTCCATCTTCACCAGGGGCTTCTGGGCAACGATCTCCACACCCTTCAGCATGGTAGCATTCTCCTTCAGATACAGGGTGTCGAGGTTTAGGGGATTCTCCTGGCCGAGGGTAACGGTCATCTTCAGGTCTTCCTTACCGATACTGCTGAACACGATATCGAACTTACCCTTGCCCTTCACTTCCTCGGAGAACTTTCCGTCCTCGTCGGTGAGGAACATGGCGACGGGTTTCTCCGTCTTGCCTGCCTTGAACACTCGGACGGTGGCGAAAGGCTCGCTCTCGCCTAAGGTCTCATCCATTAACACGCCCTTCACGGTGGTCTGGGCCATGACTGTCGATGACATCGTCATCATCACTACTGCTGCGATAAAAGTCTTGAACTGTTTCATATCTTTGCTTTTTTGTTATTTGTTGCGCATTGAATTAAAAATCTGGTGCAAAGGTATGAAAAACCCCATCTCGTGAAAAATCAGTTTCGACGAGATGGGGGACGTCTTTCGACGAAATTCCAGATTAAAGTCTGTTTCTCTCTTCGTTACCGGCGCCAGTACCCTTGTACTTCGAGCCACTGACATTGAAATTATAACTCAGATTGAGACCTACACACTGCGTAAAACCGTAGATGTCCTGCGCTGTTTTGCCAACGGCATAGTAGGTGGTCATCTTGTTCTTGGCCGTACGGAAGATATCATTGGCATACAAGGTACCCGTCAGGCGTCCTTTCAGGAACGACCTTTGTAGTCGGGCATTCACCATGAAACTGTCGCCACGATACATGAATCCCCAGTGGTTGGCACCTGTATAGTTAACCTGTATCAGCGCCTTCATCGTTTGACTAATCTCAAACCAACTATTCAGATTAAAACTGAATTCCGGCTTATCTAGTTTCTCTGGCGCACCGTATTTCTCTGCATCAAACATTTGCTGATAGTAGTGCAGGGTGGCCTGAGGCTGCCAGAAACCGAATTTAGGCGATGCAACGAGAGTGGCATAGACACGATCCTGGTGGTCGAAGTTTGCTGGTCTGAAAATACCAATCTCATTTACTTCATCATACACTTGACCTATATGGGTGAAGAAATCGTTCTCGCGAGTAAAGCCTGTGACAAAGTTCAGCCATGAATAGGTGAGGCTGAAGTCGATGCTCTGACGTACCGAAGGACGCAATAGCGGGTTGCCGCCTTCATAGAACATACGGCTGTCGTACACAATCATCGAAGTCAGCATCTGATATGGTGGACGAGTGATGCGCTTGCTGTAACTCAGTTGTGCACCCCACTTGCCCTTCTGCCATGCTGCCGAGAGGTTGGGGAACCAATCGTTATAAGTGCGGCTGGGCTCCTCCTGTCTGACGCCAAACGAGGTATAATCCGCGGATACATGCTCAAAGCGCAGGCCAGCATTCAGGTGCCACTGGCCTAACTGCAACTCGTATTCGGCAAAACCAGCGATATTCTTTTCCTTCATCTCGGTGTCAGACTCTGGTATGATGTTCTCCTGATTCATGTTGTGACCATGACTCTCTGTGTTCGTAGCCTCTGATCCTGCACTCAACTCACCTTTCCAGATAGGATAGGTCAATACCAGTTTACCTGCCACCATTCTACGGTCTTCATTGGTCAGGGTGGTGATGGTGCGGTTGCCGTATTCCTGACTCTGCTCTGCCTGATTATTAAGATTCTCGGATTCACGTCGCAAGACTGTAGCGTTCAGGTCGATACCCAGTTTGCCTGCCTTACCCACATAGTAGGCATTCAGTTCCCAGACGGGCTTGTCTTTTTCGCGGATATCCGTTATCAGACGAACATCACCATCAAAGGCTCCGTTCTTCAGATAATGCTGCTTCATATCTGACTTTAAGGCTTCATAGAAGACTTTCTGCGACGAGAAACTCAGTCCGATGGAATGGTCAGTGTTAAAGTCGTAACTCAGACCTGCCTGATAATGAATCTGTGTCCATGAACTTCTGACAGGTAATTCCGCAGAAGCATTAAACAGATCTTTGCTGATATGCAGCTCCTGTTCGAGATCCTGGTCATTGCTGTAATGACCATTGTCGAGTGCTACTATGGCAAAGGCCTCGAGTCCACCTGTGCGGTATTTCAGCGTCAGATCATCGTAGGTACTCCACTTGTTGTTTTTCCACGTCTGACTGGTGGCCATCAGACTGAAGCCGTCGCCCTGAGGCTTCAGGGTCTTGATACGGATGACGGCATTCACCTCGGCATTGTACTTAGCACCAGGGGCGGTGATAACATCGACGCTCTTGATGTCAGAAGACTTGAGTTGCTTCAGGTCACCCATATCGCGTACCTTCTTATTATTAATATAGATCTCGGGCTCGCCCTTGGCCAGCACTTCGAACTTACCATCCTTGCCCTGCACCATCGGTATCATCGAGAGCAGGTCGTCGGCATTGCCGATATCGTGGAGCAGCGAGTGCTGCACATCCACCGTCACACCGCCTGACGCAGGCTTGTACTGCGGAATCTCACCCTTGATCTCCACGCCCTTCACCATATAGGTCTCTGGCAGGAGGGTGACAGAGCCGATATGGCCCACGCTGATCTCGCGCGTCACCGTCTTATAGCCAATATACGACACCTTCAGCGTGATCTTCTTCTCCTTGCAGGGAATCACGAAGTCACCGTTCTCATTGCTCACGCCACCGTTGATGAATGTAGCATTCTGCTCACTGAGCAAGGAGATATTGGCAAACTCGATGGGATGACCAGCCTCATCCACCACACGTCCGATCACCTTAGCATCTTCCTTCTGGGTACACTCGATAAAGATGTCCTGATGGTCGAAGACGAGGTTCATGGGATAGAAGCCGCACACCTGACGGACAGCATCCCTGACAGATACATTCTCCAAGCTGGTGGTGACGGTAAAGTCCTCCAACTCGTTGAAGATAAAGTTGAGTTTGTATTGATCCTGGGCATTGTCGATCCAGATCAGAGCCTCGCTGAGCGATGCGTTCTGAAAACTATGGGTTAGCTGCTGTGCCTTTGCACTGATCACAACAAGGCACAATAAGAGTATATATAATCGTTTCATCGTGTTGGCTTATTCTATGGTGATGGTTTCCTCGTTGAGTGTCAGATGCACATTCTCGAAGTGGTTGATCTTGTCGATAATCTCCTGAAGCGTGTCTTCGGCCTCCCACTGCAAGTAGAAGCGGATAGTGCGGGCGCCTTTGTTCTTAAACTCCACCTTCACGTCGTAGCCGTCGGCCACATACTGCATGATCTGCTGGAGTTCCACATTATTAAATATAACTGGGGCCTTCTTGGTAGGAGCCATCTCCAAGCCATAGGTTTGCTCCACCCTCTTCACATCGGGCTTACGCTCCGTAACGGCTACCTTGGGTTTCTCCTCCGTGATGATGAAATGGCTGATGGCGGCATAGGTGATGCCCGACAGCATCAGCACACCCACAATCGTGGCTGCAATCTGCATCCAACCCTTCGTGTGGCTTTGGGGTGCCACATGCGCTGTCTGGAACTTCGCCCATTCCTCGTTGGCGTCAGGCATCGGGGGGGTCACCTCATCCAGCATCTGATCGAGTTGCTCATCTGTGTATTTCTCGGGATGCAAGAGCATCCTGATCTGCTCTTCTTTCTTCATGCTTCTCTGTTTTTAAATGTTGAACGTAGTTTCCTCAACCCCTGCACAATATGTTTATTGACGGCAGAGAGACTGATACCCAGCGAGCTGGATATCTCCTTGTACGACTGTTCCTCATCGAAGTGCATCTTGATGATACGACTGGTCTGGGGAGTAAGCCTTTCATCGATGTAATCCTCAATGGTCTGGATCATCTCCTCGTCGTGAGTGCCACTGTCGATGGCTTCAGACGTCAGCAGTAGCAGGGCTTTCTGCTCTGTCTTTCGTTGTGCAATGATGTTGAGGCAGCGATTACGGACGCAAGTCAGAAGAAACGTTCTCTGGCTCTCTTCCCTCAATGGACTGGTACCTGCCCACAACTTAGCGAAGACGTCTTGTACCGCGTCTTTCGCCTCGTCATCGTCGCCCAACAGGATGTTGGCTGCCTTGTACATCCTGTTGTACTCCGAAAGGAAGAGTTCCTTGAATTGTTGTTCTCTGTCTGGCATCTTTTCTCGCTTGCTTTTACTATATATACAGATGAGCCAGGGAAATCATCACCCCCACTCCACGATTTTGTTAGCAAAGATAGTTAAAAAACTGTTAGAACACAAGGAAACAGAAAGACAAGTTAAATAAAAATGGTTATTGTTTGATAATTTTGAATTACATTGCCTAAGGTTAAAGATGTTAGAAATGAGGGCATATATGTTAAAGCATGTCTGTCACTTCACATTTATGCTTACCTTTGCTGCCAGAACATCAGCCATCCTCTATGAAAAGTTTCCTGATTGGATTGTCGCTTGCCGTTTCAGCCAGTGCTGGGGCTCAACAATTCATAGTAGCAGATATGGAGTCGCGAGTTCCTCTTCGCGACGTGCTTGTCCATACCGATGACAATCAGGACACGAGGACTATTTGGGACGGGACTTTCTTGCTCAAGGATGGATTCAACAGGATCTCGCTCTCTCATCCGCTATATGAGAAGCGTTATGTGCTCAAGTCAGAACTGAAGGGAGACACCATCTTCTTGTTGCCAAAAATGAACACCTTAAGGGAGGTGGTGATTTATGGTGAGCGGCGATTTGATAAGCGGATGGCAGAGATGATGAAGCCCTCGCCTCAGCAGGTTGAACGCGACAAATTACCGAAAGTGATTCCAGCAGGTCCAGATTTGGTCGCCCTCGCCCTCTGGATATTTGAGAATACCCTCGGTAAGAATATAGAGAAACGCAAGCAAAGAAAGAATGAACTGGAGAAAGTGCGTCAGAAAGAGACCGAGTATCAGCAACGCTGGGATAGTTTAGAAGGAAAATAGATTATTATCAATATCAAAATGAAAAAACTGTTATCAACCATTATGTTTGCTCTTGTTGCCATGACGGGAACGGCGCAGATCACTGTCAAGGGACAGGTTATCAATGAGCGTGGCGAATCCATCGAATACGTCAGCATCGGATTCGATGAAGATAGTGTTGGTGTCATTTCGGATGCCAAGGGGTACTTCGAACTCACGATTCCCGCAGGACGGAAGAAAGAACTATCCTTCAGCCATGTGTCGTATCTGACGACGGAGATTCCCTATCAGGAATATGCCAGCGGCAAAAAACTGACAGTTGTGCTGAAAGACAAGGTAGTGGAACTCGCAGAGGTGGTTATCGGCAAAAAGAACAAGCCCAAAATCATTGTTGGTAAAGGAATCCCTGCTCCCGGGCTCGTAGGCACCTCAGGACATGGCTCGGATTTAGGCCCAGAGGGAGGAGTTCCATTCTCATGTAGCAAAGAATATGTCATCAGCGATATCCTGGTGAAGATCTCGGGTTGCACCTTTAAACAATGTAAGGTGAGTATCAATGTCTATGAGAAAATTGGCACGCAGTTTGTGAATATCCATCAGAAACCGATTTATGAGACCTTGACAAACGATAAAAGCAATTATCTCTTGGATATCCGTCCGGAAGAGAATATTATACTAAAGCCCAAGAAAGACTATTACGTTAGCATCTGTGTAGTGGATGGCTATGGCGAAAAAGGGTTCTTATACATGAAGGCCTTTATGAAGAATGGTCTTTATCGCAATGCCGTAAAGGGAAAGACCAAGAAACTTCCCGTTTGTCCTGCCATCATGGTAAAAGGCTACGAAATCAATTAAGGCTTCTTCCAGAAGCGTGAAGTGATGTCTTCAAACTCGCCTTGGGCATTCTGACGATAAAGACGCTGATTAGTGGTGGGCTTCTTCAAAGGGCCGAGGTGACGAATAAAGGGCCCGATTTTGATATAGTCGAAGTCTTGTTTGGTGACAAGGGGCGAGATGACGGTCTTGCCGCTGTACCACGCCACCTTGAACTGCGGATGCTCCTCGTGGATATACTGAGCCAGGAGGTTGACACCCTTCGGGTCATTGTCGCCACCCATGAAGGCGATACAGGTGATGTCCTCACCGTACTGCTCGACGAAGGCATCAATGGCATCTGCATTCAGGGGCAGGCCGATGTCTTCCCAAAGGTAATGGCTGTGACACCCAGGACAGTGACACGGGCAATTAGAGATGTTAATTGCCAGTGTCACTTCGTCGGGTATCTCCTGAAATACAATCCCTGTGTTGACGTACTTCAGCATCGCTTAGTCTGCCAAGGCGTAGTAACGGCGTGCCGCCTCTTCCTGACGGGCCTGAGAGAAGTTGGACACGCGCTTCAGGTAGCCGATAATACGCGTCATGTAATCGACATTCTTGGAATGGCAGTGCGGGCACTCCTTCAGATAGCGCTTGTCGATATGACCACAGTCGTTGCAGACGGTGTTGGGGATGTTGAAGGTGAAGTAGTTACAGCCTTCCTTGGCAGCCACCTTCAGCAACTGAGCGTACTGCTCCTTCGAGAGATGTTCTTCGAGGTTCATATGCAGGGCCGAGCCGCCAGTGAGGTGCTCAATATAGGGTGCACCATGGAGCTTGAACTTGTCGATGATGGTCAGCGAGTCGTCCTCCACCACGTAGAAGTAGCTGTTGTAGCAGTCGCGCGGCACGAAGTAGCCGTCCTCACGATCCCACTTGGCATGCTTTACACCGACGTTCTCAGCGGGGATCATCTCGCAGTTGAACATCACGTCCTTCGTGCGGTACTTCTTATTATACTGCTCGATAAGGCCGAGGATGCCCTGTACGAAGTGCAGGTAGTCGTCGTTGGGCGTAATCTTCAGACCCATGAACTCGGCAGCCTCCACCAGACCGTTGATACCGATGGTGAGGTACTGACGGCCGATGTTGATATAGCCGGCATCGAAGAGCGGCAGCATGCCGTGGCTCTGCAGTTCTTTCAGGTTCTCGTTGTAGGCCAACTGCACCTTGTGACAAAGGTCGATGACAGAGCCCAGGTACTCGAGGTAGTCGAGTTCGTGGTTCACGGCAAACTGGATGCAGCGGTTCAGGTTGATAGTGAGCACGGACTTCGAACCTGTCGAAACACCACCGGCACCGAGGGTGTAGCTGAAGCCGTTGTCGGTGATTTCGTTGCGCAGGCGGCAGCAAGAACTCAGCGAATCGGCATTGTTGCTCATGTAGGTGAAGAACGAGTGGCCCTCACTATACATCTCGGCAGTAAAGTCGCCCCACTCCTT
>JAFYPG010000209.1 GCA_017547605.1 Prevotella sp. | reverse complement strand
GATGTTGGGGTAACTGTACAAGCGCCATTATTTATAACAAAGTTTGTCACGTCACTTGTCAAATCATGCGTTCCATCTGATACCGTTATCTTAAAGATATTGGTTTCTCTGTACATACCAGCAGCTAGAGTAAAGGTCGTACCGCCATTCGATATAGTTCCATCTCCATAAAAGACATCATAGTTGGCTCTGATATCAGCCAGAGTGCCTAACTGAGCTGACATATCCTCATTTTTAACCGCATAGTAATTGTAGGGATATCCAAACGAGAAATCGCCTCCATCCATTGCTTCTGGAGCCGTAAAGGTTATTGTAGCAGCCTTGGTGGTCGGATTGACATAGTTTACTTTTGCCTTTGCACTGCTATAAGTGGGATCAGCACTAGTCTGATATGACACATAAATCTCATCATTTACTTCCCATTCTGCATTGAGAGTGCCGTCACCAGGATCAGTTGTACTTAGTCCACGTGTCGATGAACCAGACATTGCGGGCAAGGTAGCTGTGATTACAATTGCCTTATCCTTTTGCTCCAAATTATCATCTTCGTTAGAGCAAGCTCCAAACGTTGTTGCTGCTATTGCGAAGGAAGCCATCCAAACTATATTCTTATTCATTTTCATTGTCTTATGATTTAAATTAGTTATTAAACAAATGGATTGCCGCCATCATCATAGCCTGGTAATTGTGGCGCACTTGATTGCAACAGGTGTGTCTGTTGTATCAACTCGTAAACCTTCATCGAAGGCTTAGCGTACTTTTTCTTGTTTTCTGTCATAAGCTATCATCGTATTAAGTTAATAATTCGCTTTCCTTTGTTTGCAAACTTACAAAAAATCGGTTAATAATCGTCGCCCCTCCCCCTTAATGTATGTTAATTAAAGAAACGTTAACTAATAAATGTTTTGTCCTTTGAAGGAAAAACCCTCTTCATCGTTTTGATGACGGTGAGCCCTGTGTGGCACAATACAATAATCAATTTCGATGGATTTGTTGTTTTGTTGTCATCGGGTTGTTTTTGAGTTGAAAATCAGATAGTTGCCGATGATAACAACAAAATGATTGATGACAACAAACGGCCTTTTTGGCGTTTTTTGCTTCAATTTTAGTGCAATTTGGGGCGTTTATCTTGCAAAAACGAATAATTTTGTGGTAAAAATACAGTGGTTTTATGAAGAAATTGAAGCCATCTATACAAAACGCATAAATCATCTATACCAAACACACAAACCATTAAACCACAGATACAAACTATTTGTATCACAAGTACAAGCCTATTGTACTAGAAATACAAACCTTTTGTACCAGAAGTACAAACCCTTTGTACTACCAGTAAGGGATTATCGGAACAACCGCAAGGAACTATCTTAACGACCTCTAAAGACTATCCTAACAAGGCATTAGTGCAACGGGGGCAGGAATTCCTGCCCCCGTTGTGCACTTACTCTTTAGTCTTTAGAATGTATAGGCTATGCCTAAAGAGCTATACTCCTTGAACTGCCAGTAGCCTAAGTCGTCATCGTAGAGGTTGGCATCGTCGAAGCGCGGGAAGAGGAACAGATTGGCTGTGATATACTTCGACACACGCAACTCAAAGGTGTTCTCCCACTCGATCTCTGCACGCTTGAAGGATGTAAAAGCAGAGAGGCGTGTCTTCCATGTCACCACGTCATTGAACTTCCACTCCAGATCAGCCGTCATGTTCGGACCAAACTCCCAAATATGGCGTTTGCCTTCGTCCAGACCGTAACTGGGACCTAAGGCCAGTCTGCCCACGTAGCGATAGTTGACAGAGATCGGAGAGAGGTTGATCGTTCCCGTCAGTTTCTTGTCCTTGGTCTCCACCTTGTAATCCATACCAAGACCGAGGTTCACATTAAGCGGTGAGAAGAAGTCAGAATAGACTACAGGATCATTGGGCTTATAACCCTTCGTAAACTGTGTATAGGCCTGAAGTTGAAGGGTGTAGTACCAATTCTTGGCTGCCTCAAGACCGAGTTTACTCGTCAGACGAATCAGGTCTTCATTGGATTTGAACTTATGGAGTGAGTCGGTACGGGAATTCAAGAAACCGAGTTTCATCTCCAGTTTATTGTCCCACTTCCACTTGTTCTTGTTGTCGTAATTGGCCTCCAGCGTCAGGGCACCCACCATCGAGTAGTTGCTCTCACCACCCTTGTACCAGTTGCCAGACACATAGTTCTGCATGAACTGCAGGAAACCGTCGCCCTTATAAGTCCAGAACTTCGGTTTCTGAACCATCAGTGTGTCGGGGATAACCTCAGGCTCATCGAAAACGGGAACGTCAACGGCATCCACGAACTCCACCTGATTCTCAATGGGCTTATCGACATCTTCGCGGATAGAGCCTGTCTCCTGCAAGTCTGACTCTGTGTCACAGACCAGGTCAGGACGGTTCAGATACACATTCAGCAGGGCAGCATCCACCTCATCGGAAACAGCATCTTTACCCGCTGATTCAGAATTCATTGCCAACGTCTTGTCGGCTACGTTGTGATAAAACGTTAAGGGTGCAAACAGACGATAATAACGTCCATCCACACTGTCGTTTGGCTGCGCGGCCTTCATGCTGAGCACCGAAGTTACCGCAAAAAATAATACTAGTTTTCGCATAACTGAGTGCAAAGATAAGAAAAATTTCTTTCTTTGTGCAGTTATGCCGAAAAAAAGTTGTAATTTTGCACCTTGGATTTATCGCGAACATTAATAATATAAGCAAAATATACAAAAAATGAACAAAGACACTATCATTGGATTCGTCCTTATCGCATTGGTCCTCATTGGATTCAGCTGGTACAACCAGCCCTCTGCAGAGGAAATCGAAGCCGCTCGCCATCAAGACAGTATCGCTGCAGCCATCAAGGATAATGCCGACAAACAGCAGAAAGCCGAGGAGGCAGCACGTAAGGCCAAGGCAGAGGCTGCGGCCAAGGGCGACTCAACAGCCCTGTTCTTCTCAGCCCTCAACGGTACCAACGAGACCATCGTGCTGAAGAACGGGAAAGTAGAACTGTCCTTCGACACCAAGGGCGGCACCATTACCAAAGCCATTATCAAGGATTTTGAGGATCGTGACAACAAGAAGGATGTGACGCTCTTCAACGAGAAGACCCAGCAGATGAACTTCATGCTCGCTGGTAAGTCGGAAAACATCATCACCAAGGACCTTTACTTCACCCCATCGAACGTCACCGACTCTACCGTCACCATGACGGCTCAGGCTGGCAACGGGGGAAGCATCGTGTTCAACTACTGGTTAGGAAAAGACTACCTGTTGCACTTCACCATGCAGGCCAACGGTCTGAATGGTATGTTCGCCCCCAACTATCGGGAAATGGATATTGAGTGGACAGATCTTGCCATCCAGCAGGAGAAAGGTTTCACGTTTGAGAACCGTTATACCTCTGTGACCTATAAGGAAAAGAACAGTGGAACGGACTACCTGAGTGAGACCTCTGAGAAGATCGACGAGAAGATCGAGAAGCCGCTCGACTGGGTGGCCTTCAAGAACCAGTTCTTCTCAGCAGCCCTCATCGCCAAGAATGATTTCTCAGCCAATGCCCTATTGACGAGCATCCCACAGGAGAAAGGTTCTGGTTATCTGAAGCAGTTTAACGCCAAACTCAAGACGGCCTTTGATCCCTCGGGCATCCAGCCTTCAGAGTTTGAGATGTATATCGGTCCCAACGACTTCCGTCTGATCAAGGACGTGGAGCAGCAGAGTACCTTCGGCAAAGATCTCGACCTGGAACAGTTGGTCTATCTCGGCTGGTGGCTGGTGCGCTGGATCAACCGTTGGTTCACCATCTATGTCTTCGACTGGCTCACCTCCTGGGGCTTTGGCATGGGTATCGTACTGATCCTGATCACCCTGTTGCTGAAGGTCCTCACCTTCCCCATGGTGAAGAAGAGTTATATGTCGTCGGCCAAGATGCGCGTGCTGAAGCCGAAACTCGACAAGGCTTCCAAACAGTATGACAAGCCTGAGGATTCGATGAAGAAGCAGCAGGAGATGATGAATCTCTACTCTAAGTACGGTGTGTCGCCTCTTGGCGGCTGTCTGCCGATGCTGATCCAGTTCCCCATCTGGATGGCCATGTTCTTCTTCGTGCCTAACGCCATCCAACTGCGCCGTGAGTCGTTCCTCTGGATCGACGACCTCTCTACCTACGATCCCATCATCGAATGGGGCACGAACATCTGGGGTATCGGCGATCACCTCTCACTGACCTGTATCCTCTTCTGTGTGGCCAACGTACTCTACTCGTATATGACCATGCGTCAGCAGAAGGACCAGATGGTAGGTCAGCAGGCTGAACAGATGAAGATGATGCAGTGGATGATGTACCTCATGCCCATCATGTTCTTCTTCATGTTCAATGACTACTCGTCAGGTCTGAACTTCTACTATTTCATCTCTCTCTTCTTCTCCGCTGCCATCATGTGGACGCTCCGCAAGACGACCAACGATGCCAAGCTCCTCGCTATCCTCG
>JAFYPG010000208.1 GCA_017547605.1 Prevotella sp. | reverse complement strand
AAGAGGTGAGGCCAGAGATATGGGCATCGTAGGTGTTACCGATCTTATCGGCCATAAACTCCACCATCTTGTACTTGATGGAGTCGCGCTCGGCATTCTGCGAGATCTGTTCCATGTCAGAGCAGTGTTCGCAATACTCCTCGTACTTATCCTTATTGGCAGAACGGGCACCCTCCTGATATCTTGTCAACAGACGGTGCACCATCGTGTCGGGATAGCGGCGGATGGGTGAGGTGAAGTGGGTGTAGTAGTCGAAGGCCAGACCATAATGTCCGATATTATGCACACTGTACTTGGCCTTCATCATCGCCCGCAGGGCCACCGTCTCGATGGCATTCTGCTCACGCGTACCCTCTGCATCCGACATCAGAGCGTTGAGTGACTTCGTGATGGCACCCTTCGTACCACTGGTCTTCACCTTATAGCCGAACTTCGCCACGAACTGGCGCAGGTTCTCGAGTTTCTGGGGATCGGGCTGGTCGTGAATACGGTAAGGCAACGTCTTGGCCTTCACACCCTTCTTCACACGGCCGATGCTCTCTGCCACCGTCTTGTTCGCCAACAGCATGAACTCCTCAATGAGTTTGTTGGCATCTTTCGAGGTCTTAAAGTAGGCCTTCACGGGCTTGCCCTTCTCGTCAATGTCGAAATGCAGTTCCTCACGGTCGAACTTCACAGAACCGTTCTTAAAGCGGGCGGCACGCAGTTTCTTGGCAAGAGCATCGAGTTTGATAAGCAGTTCGGCATTCTCGCCCTTGTAGGGATTTTTCTTCGTGGCAGGGGGCGCAGGTTCACCCGTACCATCTTTTACACCATTATCCTCTAAGATCTGCTGTACCTCTTCGTATGCATAGCGGCGGTTACTCTTGATGACGGTATGTGCGAGGTGCCACTTCTTGATGTTGGCCTCATCGTCGAGTTGGAAGATGACACTATAGCAAAGTTTCTCCTCGTCAGGACGGAGGGAGCAGATGAAGTTACAGAGCCGCTCTGGCAACATCGGTATGGTGCGATCCACGAGATAGATACTCGTAGCACGGTTGTAAGCCTCCTTGTCGATGACGGAGCCTTCCTTCACATAGTGAGAGACATCAGCGATATGGACACCCACTTCCCACAAATTAGGGGTTAGAGGTGAGGGGTTAGGGGTTAGAAGACGGATGGAGAGGGCATCGTCGAAGTCCTTGGCATCCTTGGGGTCGATGGTACAGGTGAAGACGTCACGGAAGTCCTCACGACGAGCAATCTCCTGTGGTGTGATGGTGGCGTCGATCTTCTCTGCGGCCTCCTCCACGTTCTTCGGATACTTATACGGCAGGTTGTACTGGGCAAGGATGGCATGCATCTCGGCATTGTTGTCACCCGTCTTACCCAGGATATCCACCACCGAACCGATGATGTTCTTATGCTCGGCATCAGGCCACTGAACGACCTTCACCACGGCCTTATCATCCGTCTTACCACCCTTCAGTTTGCGTTTGGGGATGATGATGTCATGCACGAAGGTGCTGTCGGAAGGTACAAGGAAAGCCCAGTCTTTCTCCACACGGAGTTTACCCACGATCTGGTCATGGGCGCGACGGACAATCTCGATCACCATTGCCTCCTTGATATGTTTGTCGCGACGGGCCATATACGATACCTTCACACGGTCGCCGTCCATCGCTGACATCGAGTTACGCTCTGCCACGAACACAGGCGTACCGCCGTCATCAGGCAGGAACGAGTTGCGACCGTTGGCCTTGCGACGGAACACACCCTCCTGCACCTGCGTCTTCAGGTTCAGGCGATAACTATTGTCACTGACCTTCGAGAGGAAGTCATCCCACGCCATCTCCTCCATCGTGTCGATGGCGAGCATCTTCAGCGGATGGGTGTCGAACTTAAGTACCTTGAATATCTGTTTCAACGAGAATGTCTCGTTGGGATGATGCTGGAAGAGGTTCTGCAGCAGTTCGCTGACCTGTTTCTTCCCTAACCGTTTTCCTCCTTTTTTCTTTCCCATAGACTTGTATTTTTTAAGTTTATAATTAATTATCATCTAACCTGCCACCATCCAGCAGAAAGTTTCTTCTGGTTGGAGATCATATCTCTTTGTAGTTTCGCTCACATATTGATTTACGATGTGGTACCAGTCTTTTTGCTTCATACCATCATACCGTTCTCCAAACTGATTGAAACACTCTCGAACGATGGCAAGCAATGTAGTGCCAGCATCCAACGCCATCATATTATCCACCATTTGCTTCAACGAACTATCATCACGGATATTGCCAATGGTCTTTGCCAATGACACTTCAACCGCTGTTGGCTGCCCCTCATCGTCTGCCTCGTATTTTTTGAAGTTCTCGGCCTGCTCGAAGATTTCTTTAAATACCTCGTCTTGTGGCACTGGCGGATAGCCGTGTTCTGCAAGAATGAGTATCAAGTCCATCTGCAACTCTGCTTTGATATCTGAACGATTCGCCCAATCAGTATATTTCGACTTATCATCCACCATTTGCTTCACGGCAGCAGACAATTTCAGAAGTTTGTCCTCTGGATATTCAAAGCCGAACTTATGGGCTATCTCTTTCAGAATGTCATAGAAAGCCTTTTCCTCATAAGTGATACCCAAGTCCTTGAACGACTTCTTTTCCTTGTTGACCTCTTTCAGTAATTCTGCCATCTGCTTGGCGACTTCGTTCAACACCTCTTCTGCAAAGATGGCATTATCACTACGGTCATTATATTTCTGCACCAATGCATTCAGGCGTTTTGTAAAGTCAACGCCCTTCATCTTGTTCACTTTCTTAAAGTCGGTAATCACGGTGCGCAGCAGTTTCTCCATCAGTTTCACCTTGGTATTGGGCAACTTCAGTTTTTCGAGTCTTGTCATATAGTCCACACTCAGCAAGTCCAGGTCTTTGGTATTGGCATTTACCTGCACCACTTCTTCCACGCCTTCCGACTTCAAAGCCTCCTCTATCATCTTGCTGACCTTACGATTCATCTGCGACGCATCTGGTGCATCACCCTTGGTCAACTTATAGATGATAGAACGCACGCCTGTAAAGAAGTGAATATTCTCACGATCTTCGTCTGTGATAGCCTCATGATTCGAACAGAGGTT
>JAFYPG010000207.1 GCA_017547605.1 Prevotella sp. | reverse complement strand
CGTTCTCGAAGAACTCTACAGCTTGGTTGATGGTCATGTCAAGTACATCAGCAATCGACTTGCCTTTGTAGCGCACCTCGAGTGTCTCGCGGTTATAACGCTTGCCGTGACACTCTTCGCATGGCACCTGAATGTCGGGTAGGAAGTTCATCTCGATGGTCTTGTAACCATTACCGCCACAGGTCTCACAGCGGCCCCCCCTCACGTTGAAGGAAAAGCGTCCGGGTTTATAGCCGCGGATCTTGGCCTCAGGGAGATTCACAAACAGCGAACGGATATCGGAGAAGACACCTGTGTAAGTGGCAGGATTCGATCGGGGCGTACGACCAATGGGACTCTGATCCACATCGACCACCTTATCTATATATTCCAGACCCTCGATGCTGTCGTAGGGCATGGGGGCTTTCAGCGAACGGTAGAAATGATGGGAGAGGATGGGTTGCAGGGTCTCGTTGATGAGCGTGGATTTGCCAGAGCCGCTGACACCCGTGACGAGGATGAGTTTGCCAAGGGGGAACTCCACATCGACATGCTTCAGGTTGTTGCCCGTGCAGCCTCGAAGGATGAGGCTCTGACCATTACCCTGGCGCCGCTTCTCTGGAATGGCGATCTGTTGCTGACCGTTGAGGTACTGGGCTGTGATGGTATCCGTCTTGAGCATCTCCTCGGGGGTGCCCTGGAAGACAACTTCACCGCCCTTGCGTCCTGCACGGGGACCGATATCGACAATATAGTCGGCATGGCGCATCATATCCTCATCATGCTCTACGACGATGACGGTATTGCCGATGTCGCGCAGGGCCTTCAGGGAATGGATGAGGCGCTCATTGTCGCGCTGGTGAAGACCGATGCTGGGCTCGTCGAGGATATAGAGTACGTTGACGAGTTGGGAGCCAATCTGCGTGGCGAGACGGATGCGCTGGCTCTCACCACCAGAGAGCGAGGCAGACTGACGGTTCAGGGCGAGATAGTCAAGTCCTACTTCGAGCAGGAAGTCGAGACGGGTACGAATCTCCTTCAGGATCTCGTGGGCGATCTGCTGTTGCTGGTGGTCGAGATGGTATTCCACCTCATCAAGCCACTCGCGCAGTTCGCTGATGTCCATCGAGGCGAGTTCGGCGATGTTCTTGTCCCAGATCTTATACGACAGGGCCTCGCGGTTCAACCGTTGACCGTGGCACTCTGGGCACTCGCACTCGGCAAGGAACTGGTCTGCCCACTTCTGTCCTGCGGTGGAATCGTCATTGTCCATCACGTTGCGCAGGTATTTGATGATACCGTCGAAGGCAATGAAGTAATCACTGGAGGTATGGACGAGTTCTTTGTCAATGCGCACGTTCTCCAACGAGCCGTAGAGTACCTCGCGCAGTGCTTCCTCAGGGATATCCTCGATGGGAGTCTTCACGTCGCACTCGTATTTCTTGAGGATGGCATCGATCTGCCAGAAGATCATCTGGTTCTTGTACTTGCCGAGGGGGACGATACCACCGTCATGGATATTCTGCTTGCGGTCTGGGATGACTTTCGCCAGGTCGATCTGGTTGATGATGCCCAGTCCCTTACAATGGGGACAAGCCCCTTGGGGAGAGTTGAAGGAGAAGTTATTGGGTGCAGGGTCTGAATAGCTGATGCCCGTCGTGGGACACATCAGACGCTTGGAGAAATGCTTGATGTCACCACTGTCTTTGTCGAGGATCATGATGAGACCCTCACCCTGTTTCATGGCGATGGAGACGGACCGCTTCAGGCGGTCTTCGTCCTTGTCGCAGACCTGCAGTTTGTCTATCACCACTTCGATGTCGTGGTTCTTGTAACGATCCACCTTCATGCCTCGCGTGATCTCCATGAGTTCACCATCGACGCGGATATTCAGGTAACCCTTGCGGCGCATCGACTCGAAGAGTTCACGGTAGTGACCCTTACGGCTGCGCACCAGTGGGGCGAGGATGAAGATCTTCTTACCCGCATAGTCATGGAGGATCATGTCGAGCACCTTCTCCTCCGTGTATTTCACCATCTCCTCACCAGTGGCATAACTGTAAGCCTTACCCGCACGGGCAAAGAGCAGACGCATATAGTCGTAGATCTCGGTGGTGGTACCTACCGTCGAACGGGGGTTCTTGTTGGTGGTCTTCTGTTCGATGCTGATGACGGGCGAGAGCCCTGTGATCTTATCGACATCAGGACGTTCCATGCCACCGAGGAAGTTACGGGCGTAAGCCGAGAAGGTCTCGATATAGCGGCGCTGGCCTTCGGCGAAGATGGTGTCGAAGGCCAACGATGACTTGCCAGAACCACTGAGTCCCGTGATGACCGTCAGAGAGTGGCGCGGTATCTCGACATCTATATTCTTAAGATTATGTACGCGCGCACCATAAACAATGATCTTGTCGTCTGTCTTCATGTCTTAGTTGTCTGACGTGGTCTCCATGTACCCTCTTAACAGGTTTACGTCTTTCTTGATATTGTATTCCCTGCCGTCGGCCCCCTTGGCCTTACAGAGCAGGAAATAGACACCTTCCTTCACGTCCTTGCCGTTGTAGGTACCGTCCCAACCTCCAGCAGGATCTGTCCAGTCATAGAGTTTCTGTCCCCAACGGTTGAAGATGTACGCGTGGAACTCGACGATACTCTGATACTCCTTGGCCTTGAAGATCGGGTTATATTCGTCGCCGTTGGGCGAGAAGGCATTGGGGAAGATCAGTTTGCTCTCACTGACGGTCACCGTGAAGACGACGGAGTCGAGGGCCTCCTCACCAGCATCGGGCTTGAAGATAAGGGTCACACGGGTGGCACCGGCCGTGGTGAACGTATATTCCGTGTCTTCCTCATAACGTACGGCCATATCTGTGGCCTCGCCCTCCATACGGAAATGCCATTCGTAGGAAGGGTAATGGCCCTCGATGTCGGAGGGATTGGCACGGAAGGTAACTGTCAGGGGAGCCTGACCATTGATAACGTCGGTACTCTCGGTCTCTACACCTTCGTCATTCAGATAGGTGGCGGTAGGGGAGACGGAGGGATAACCATGCTGGGCCAGACACCAAACGGGCAGAAATGTCGCTAAAATGACAAGAAATATACGATTTGTTTTCATTTTTGTTCGCTTTAAAGTGCAAAGATACTAAATATTTCATAATTCATCATTTCCAATTCACAATTATTTTGTACTTTTGTAGGCGAAATCCTAAATTTTGAGAATATGATGCGACTTTTAAGATATTTTTTGTTGTCTGCCCTGCTTATGGTAGCAGTGGGTGTAGTTTCGGCCCAGGATGACAATTCTATCCGTGGTTATCATAAGGTGAAGCGTAAGGAGACGATCTTCGGTATCTCCAGAATGTATGAGATCACTATCGAGGAACTGATCGCGGCGAACCCCGAGATGAAGAAGCCCGACTACGAACTGAAGAAGGGTGACATCCTGAAGATTCCTTTCTCAAGTAAGACAGGTGCTACTGGTCAGACGAGTCAGGCTGGTACGGTTAGTCAGATTATCAAGGACAAGGTGTCAGAGAAATCCTCCACGGAAGATGTGCGTCATCGTGCCATCCGTCTGGGTGTGATGCTGCCACTGCATGATATCAATGGTGACGGTCGCAGGATGGTGGAGTATTACCGTGGGGTGCTGATGGCCTGTGACAGTCTGAAGAAACTGGGTATCTCTGTCGATGTCCATGCTTGGAACACACCAGAGGACGGCGATATCCGTCCCGTGCTCCTCAATGATGCCGCAACGAAGTGTGATATCATCATCGGTCCGCTTTACTCCAAACAGATGGATGTGCTGTCGGAATTCGTGAAGACATACGATATCCGTTTGGTGATCCCCTTCTCCATCAACGCACCGCAACTGACGACCAACCGTAATATCTTCCAGGTATGGCAGTCGCCTACGACGATCAACGAACAGTCGGTCTCCCATTTCATGAAGCGCTTCAAGGACTATCACCCTGTGTTCATCGACTGCAATGATTCCACCAGTAAGAAAGGATCGTTTACGACCAGTCTCCGTCGCGAACTGGAGCAGGAGGGCATCGTCTATTCCCTGACGAGCCTGAAGTCGAGTGATGATAGTTTCCTGAAGGCCTTTAGTGATAAGAAACAGAATGTCGTGATCCTGAACACGGGGCGCATGAAGGAACTGGGCATCGCCTTCTCGAAACTTAACATCATGAAGATGACCCACCAGGATCTGGATATTACCATGTTTGGCTATACTGAGTGGTTGGGATATACGCGGGTGCATCTGGAGAATTTCTATAAGTATAACACTTATATTCCTGCACCGTTCTATTATAATCCTACGTCGTCGGCTACCAAACGGCTGGAGCAGAAGTACCGTTGGAACTTCCATGCGGACATGCAGAATATCCTGCCGCGCTTTGCCATCACGGGATTCGACCATGCCTATTTCTTCCTGATGGGACTCCATAAGTACGGTAAGAGTTTTAATGGTGCCGCGGGTATGTTCGGTTATCCGCCAGTGCAGACCCCGTTGCAGTTTGAACGCTATGGTAACGGTGGCCTGCGGAATAACATGCAGCTCTTTGTTCACTATATGCCAGAGCATGTGGTAGAAACCATCAAGTTCTAACCGATGCGAAAGATATTAGTCGTTATCTTTGTACTGTGTTCTGTGGCGGTTTCCGCTCAGGTTGGCGAGTTCAGAAAGGATTTCGCCGTGGGCGTCAATGGCGGTTACGTGCTGAGTAATGTGGATTTCGTGCCCAAGGTGCCGCAAGGGTATCAGGGGGGAATGACTGGAGGTCTGACTCTCCGCTATACGTGTGAGAAATATTTCAAGAGCATCTGTGCCGTGGTGGCGGAGGTCAACTATGCGCAGATCGGTTGGAAGGAGGATATCCTTGACATGAAAGACCAACCGGTACCCTTACATACGGATCCATCGCAGACACTGCGCTATTCACGGAAGATTAACTATTTGCAGGTGCCCGTCTTAGCCCGTTTGGGATGGGGCCGAGAGCGCAACGGTTTTCAGGCCTTCTTCCAGTTGGGTCCTCAGATTGGTGTCTATCTGAATGATGAGATTGATGCAAACTTCGACGCTCGTCAGCCTGCCTTTAATCCTATGTCGAAAGAATACCAATATACCAACAAGCGTGCGTCGCATGTTATGGCGCAGGACACGATGGCCATCGAGAATAAGTTTGACTATGGTATCGCTGCCGGCTTGGGCTTGGAATTCAGCAACCGCCATGTGGGTCACTTCCTGTTGGAGGGCCGCTATTATTACGGACTGGGGAATATCTATGGCAATACGAAGCGCGACTACTTCGGCCGTTCTAACTTCGGCAATATCGTCGTGAAGTTCACCTACCTCTTTGATGTTATCAGGACTAAAAACTCTAAAATCAAATAAAAATGTTCGAGAATCAGCCTAAAGGTTTATTTGCGTTGGCACTGGCCAACACGGGTGAGCGATTCGGTTACTACACGATGCTCGCCGTCTTCGCTCTGTTTCTGAGAGCTAATTACGGATTGTCACCTGCCATGGCGGGAACGATCTACAGTTCATTCCTCATGCTGGTGTATTTCCTCCCGCTCATCGGTGGTATCATGGCCGACAAGTTCGGCTTTGGCCGTATGGTGACCACGGGCATCATCATCATGTTTGCGGGTTATCTGTTGTTGTCAGTGCCTCTGGGTGGTGACACGGTGGCCCTTGTGGTGATGCTGGCAGCCCTGTTGCTGATCGGTTTCGGTACGGGTCTCTTCAAGGGAAACCTCCAGGTGATGGTAGGTGATCTCTACAATGATCCGAAGTATGCCGACAAGCGCGACTCCGGTTTCTCCATCTTCTATATGGCCATCAATATCGGTGCCCTGTTTGCTCCGACGGCTGCCATTAAGATCAAGGAGTATGCCGAGACGGCACTGGGTTATTCGAGCAACGATGCCTATCACTTCTCGTTTGCCGTGGCTTGTGCGTCGCTGATCCTTTCCATCATTATCTACTACGTGTTCCGTTATACCTTCCGCCATACGGAGGGTGGCACGAAGAAGGATGCCGCCAAGGCTGACGCCGCCAGCGGGGAACCAGAACTTACGAAGGAGGAGACCTCGCAGCGCATCGTGGCCCTCTGTCTCGTCTTTGCCGTGGTGATCTTCTTCTGGATGGCTTTCCACCAGAACGGTCTGTCGCTGACCTACTTTGCCGATGAGTTTACGGCTCAGTCTGCCGATGGTGTGCAGGCCATGTGCTTCAACGTGTGGAACCTCGTGGCCGTGATCTTCATTGTCTATGCTAGTTTCTCACTGTTCCAGTCGAAGACAAGCAAGGGCAAGGCCATCTCTTTCGCCATTATCGTGGTGGCAGTGCTGTTCCTCATCCTACAATACAATCCCGATGGTAGCATTTCTATTTCTGCTCCTATCTTCCAGCAGTTCAACCCCTTCTATGTGGTAGCATTGACACCTGTGTCGATGGCCATCTTCGGAACGTTGGCTGCGAAGGGTAAGGAACCCTCGGCTCCGCGAAAGATTGCCTATGGTATGATCGTGGCTGCCATCGCCTATGCCCTGATGGCTTTCGGCTCATTCGGACTGCCTACGCCAGAGACGGTGATGGATGCCGATGGCAACCCCGTTGGAAAGCATGTGGCTGACGTCACGCCGAACCTGTTGATTATGGTCTATCTGGTGCTGACCTTTGGTGAACTGTTGCTCTCTCCGATGGGTATCTCGTTCGTGTCGAAGGTGGCTCCCCCGAAGTATAAGGGTATGATGATGGGTGGCTGGTTCGTGGCAACGGCTATTGGTAACCAACTCGTCGTCGTTGGCGGCTTGTTGTGGGGTGCTGTGCCCCTCTGGGTCTGCTGGAGCGTCTTCTTGGGCGTCTGCCTCGTGGCAGCGATCTTCATGTTCACCATGATGAAGCGACTCGAGAAGGTCTGCTAAATGCTGTCGTTCATCCCATTCCTGGTACTGATTGTACTGATTACGTGTTGCGTTGCCGTCTTCGGTAACGCAACATTGGATGGTGCCAGTCAGGTGTCGCTGTTGGCGGCCTCGGCTGTCAGTGTTCTGATCGGACATTTCCAGAAACGGTTGACATGGGAGAACTTAGAGAAAGAGATAACGGCAAAGATCGCGAGTTGTACGCCCGCGATCATCATCCTTCTGTTGATTGGTGCCATTGGTGGCACTTGGATGGTGTCAGGCATCGTGCCGACGATGATCTATTATGGCATGCAGATCATCCGTCCAGAGGTGTTCCTCGTCAGCAGTAGCATCCTCTGTGCCTTGGTGAGTCTGATGATTGGTTCGTCGTGGACGACGGTGGCTACGATCGGTGTGGCCTTGATGGGTATCGGCAAGGCGCACGGCTTCGACGACGGTTGGGTTGCTGGTTCAATCATCACGGGTGCTTACTTCGGTGATAAACTCTCACCGCTTTCCGATACCACCGTCCTGGCATCGAGCGTCTCTGGTACACCACTTTTCACGCATATCCGCTATATGCTCTATACCACGGTGCCCACGTTCTGCATCTCGTTGACGGTCTTTCTGATTGCGGGCTTTTCCATGAACGTATCTGGTCATGGTAATGTGGCGGAGTTCATGGAGGGACTGCAACGGACATTCGTGATATCGCCCTGGCTACTGATTGTGCCTGTATTGACGGGTGTGATGATTGCCCGTCGTTGGCCGTCGATGGTGGTACTCTTCTTGGCCATCCTCTTGGCAGCGGTCGTGGGACTGTTGGTGCAGCCGTCGCTAATCCATGCCATCTCGGGCTCTGAGGGTGGGGGACTGTTGGCCTCCTACAAGGGTATGATGCAGGTGTGCTATGGCAGTACGAATATCGAGACGGGTGTGCCGATGCTCAACGAACTGGTGCATACCAGTGGCATGGGTGGTATGATGCCCACGATCTGGCTGATCATCTGTGCACAGACCTTTGGAGGCGCACTGACGGCTACGGGACAGTTGCAGGATCTGATGCGACTGGTGCTCGGCTTTGTCAAGGGTACTGCCTCGCTAGTGGCATCCACCGTCGGCACGTCGCTCTTCTGTAACATCGCCCTCGCAGACCAGTATCTCTCAATCATGCTCGCCAGTTCGATGTTCAAGGAAACCTATCGCGAACGGGGCTACGAGCCACGACTGCTGAGCCGAAGTTGTGAGGACGGTGCGACGGTCACCTCTGTGCTGGTTCCCTGGAACACCTGTGGTCTGACGCAGAGTACGGTGCTTGGTGTGGCCACACTGACCTATCTGCCCTATTGCTTCTTCAATTATCTCTCGCCCCTGACGAGTGTTTTTATTGCTGCTATCGGTTGGAAAATCAAACGGACAAAATAGCTAAACTATGGTTTATTGTAAATGTTTGATAAGTTTATCATTTATCATTTGTCAGTCATCGTTTAGCCCTGTAAGGGCGCAGTCGTTCACGTTCGTGGAGTATAATGTGGAGAATATCTTCGACACCAACCATGACGAAGGGAAACAGGACGAGGAGTACCTGCCTGATGCTACCCGCCGCTGGACGAAGAAGCGCTATTGGAAGAAACTGAACCAGATTGGCAAGTCGATCCTCTCTACTTGCGAGGACGGCATCCCTGATATGGTGGCGCTCTGTGAGGTGGAGAACGATGTGACGCTCACTGACCTGACAAAGCGCTCGCTCCTGAAGAATGCGGACTATGAGTATCTGATTACCAACTCACCAGACCAGCGCGGTGTCGATGTGGCATTGATGTTTTCGCCTTTCTCTTTCCGACTGATACGTTCCTACGGCTTGCGCATCGAGACCATCGAGGGGATGCG
>JAFYPG010000020.1 GCA_017547605.1 Prevotella sp. | reverse complement strand
CCATGCCTGATGGAACCCCATTCCAGACCCTCGACGGTGAGGAGCACAAGCTCTCTGACCGTGACCTGGCTATCTGTAATGCAGAGGATCCGATGTGTATAGCCGGTGTGTTTAGTGGAAAGGGTAGTGGTACCTACGAGACCACGAAGAACGTTGTGCTGGAGTCGGCTTATTTCCATCCCACATGGATTCGTAAGTCGGCCCGTCGTCATGGTCTGAGCACAGATGCCTCGTTCCGTTTCGAGCGTGGTGTAGATCCCAATGGAACGATTTATGCTCTGAAACAGGCTGCTATCCTTTGTCAGGAATTGGCTGGTGGTAAGGTCAGTATGGAGGTCTGCGACGTTTATCCTGAGCCCATGAAGAATGCTGTTGTTGAGCTCAGCTACGAGTATGTGCACAACCTCGTGGGTAAGGACATTCCCGTTGAGACCATCAAGAGTATCTGCGAGAGTTTGGAGATGAAAGTGCTCAATGAGACTACCGAGGCTTTGACACTTGAGATTCCTGCTTATCGTGTGGATGTGCAGCGCCCTTGTGATGTGGTGGAGGATATCCTGCGTATCTATGGATATAATAATGTGGAGATTCCGACCCAACTGAAGGGCTCACTCGTCATCAAGGGTGATGAGGATCAGAAGCACAAACTGGCTAACCTCGTAAGTGAGCAACTGGTGGGTGAGGGTTTCAATGAGATCCTGAACAACTCACTGACCAAGGGAGCCTATTACGAAGGTCATAATAGCTATCCTGCAGAGAACTGCGTGAAGATCATGAACCCCTTGTCAACTGATCTGAACGTGATGCGTCAGACGCTGTTGTTTGGTGGTTTGGAGAGCATCCAGCATAACGTAAACCGCAAACGTCAGAACTTGCGATTCTTTGAGTTTGGTAATGTCTATACCTTCTCACCAGAAAAAGAGAATCAGGATGATCCCATGCAGGCATATAAGGAACAGTATCATTGCTCACTGTTGGTGACTGGTAAACGTGTGGAAGGCTCTTGGGCTCATGCCAATGAAGACTCTACCTATTATGAGCTGAGCGCCTACGTAGAGAATATCCTCCGTCGTATTGGTGTGAAGTCAGGTATGCTGGTTCGCAAGAAGACTGAGAATGATATCTTCTCAGCAGGTATGACCATTGAAAACCGTGGGGGCAAGAAACTCATCGAGATGGGTATCATCACCAAGAAACTTCAGAAACAGTTCGGACTGGATAATCCTGTCTATTACGCTGAACTGAACTGGACTGCCCTGATGAAGGTGATCAAGAAGAACGAGGTGCTCTATACAGAAGTACCAAAGTTCCCAGCCGTGAGTCGTGATTTGGCATTGTTGGTAGATAATAGCGTAGAGTTTGCCCAGATTGAGCAGATCGCCCGTCAGACGGAGAAGAAACTTCTGAAGAAAGTGGAACTCTTCGATGTTTATGAAGGCGACAAACTCCCTGCAGGCAAGAAGTCATACGCCGTGAATTTCATCCTCCAGGATGAGGAGAAAACCATGGGCGACAAGCAGATTGATGCTATCATGCAGAAGCTCATCGCTAATATCAAGAAGCAGCTCAACGCGGAGCTCCGCTAACATTAAACATTAAAAAATTAAACATTAAATACAATGGGAAGAGCATTTGAATATCGTAAAGCTACGAAGCTGAAGAGATGGGGCCACATGGCCAAGACATTTACAAAGATTGGTAAGCAGATCGCTATCGCCGTAAAGGCAGGTGGTCCGGAGCCAGAAAACAATCCTACACTGCGTGCTATCATCGCTAACGCCAAGCGTGAGAACATGCCGAAGGATAACATTGAGCGTGCCATCAAGAACGCGATGGGTAAGGACCAGAGTGATTACAAGGAGGTAACCTACGAGGGATATGGTCCTCACGGTATTGCCATCTTTGTGGAGACACTGACAGACAACACCACCCGTACGGTAGGTGATGTTCGTTCTGTATTCAACAAGTTCAATGGTAATCTGGGTACTCAGGGCAGTCTGAGTTTCTTGTTCGACCACAAGGCAGTGTTCACCTTCAAGAAGAAGGATGGTCTGGATATGGACGAGATGATCCTCGACCTGATTGACTATGGTGTGGAGGATGAGTTTGATGAGGACGAGGAGGAGAACAGCATCACTATCTATGGTGACCCCTCTTCATTCGGTGCTATCCAGAAGCATTTGGAGGAGAATGGTTTTGAGGTGACAGGTGCTGAGTTCACTCGTATCCCCAATGACCTGAAGGACGTGACACCTGAACAGCGTGAGACTATCGACAAGATGGTGGAGAAACTCGAGGACTTCGATGATGTGCAGACAGTCTATACGAACATGAAGCCTGAGGACATCGCCGAGTAAATTAGTTGACAATCAATAGAAATGCCCTTCTCATCTGGAGAGGGGCATTTTTGTTTAATAGTCCTTGTCTGTGAATACTACATCCACCAAAACCTTCTTGGGATCTTTCTCTGAATGGAAAGTATAAGCAAAGCGGTATTTATTTTCTTTATAGACTCTTAATGAGGTGGCGTTTTTCAGTTCGCTTTTTAGCATACCGACGGCGTCGATCTTTTGTAAAGTACTCTCATTGTCTGCTACTCCTGTGAGACGATAGTAATAATGTATCGTATGTGTAGCACGTTCGAAGGTCATACTGTCGATAGTGGTTGTATTGTCCAGTTTGACAGGACAGTTCTTCTTTGTAAATTCCTGTGCCTCCCGTGCACAACGATCCTCCAACGACTCCTGACAAGCCGTGAACAAACCAACAAACACAACAATTATCCAAATCTTTTTCATAACGAATGCTATTTTTGGGTGCAAAGATACAAAAAAAAGCAAAAATATCCGTTTTCCGTTGTTTTTATTGTAACTTTGCACTTCAAAGCATATAATCTGATGAACCATATAAGAAACTTCTGTATCATTGCGCATATTGACCATGGTAAATCAACCTTGGCAGACAGGTTGTTGGAGTTTACCAACACCATTCAGGTGACGGAAGGTCAGATGCTGGATGATATGGATCTGGAGCGTGAACGCGGTATTACCATCAAAAGTCACGCTATACAAATGGAATATACCTACAAAGGTGAGAAATATATACTGAATCTGATTGATACTCCAGGACACGTGGACTTTTCCTACGAAGTGTCACGTTCTATCGCAGCCTGTGAGGGTGCCTTGTTGGTCGTTGATGCCACTCAGGGTGTGCAGGCGCAGACCATCTCGAATCTTTATATGGCCATCGACCATAACTTGGAGATTATCCCTGTCATCAATAAGATAGATATGCCTTCAGCCATGCCTGACGAGGTGGAGGATGAGATTATCGATCTGATCGGATGTGACCGTTCGGATATTATCCGAGCCTCTGGTAAGACGGGTGAGGGTGTAGAGGATATCCTCAACGCCGTTGTGGAGCGTATCCCTCATCCAGAGGGTAACGAAGATGCTCCGTTACAGGCACTGATCTTTGACTCTGTCTTCAACTCTTTCCGTGGTATTATTGCCTATTTTAAGATAGTGAATGGTGTCATCCATACAGGTGACCTTGTGAAGTTCTTCAATACAGGTATGGAGTACGATGCCGACGAGATCGGTGTGTTGAAGATGGACATGATTCCTCGTAAGGAACTACGTACGGGAGATGTGGGCTATATCATCAGTGGCATCAAGAATTCCCGTGAGGTGAAAGTGGGTGATACCATTACTCAGGTGGCAAATCCCTGCGACAAGGCTATTGAAGGTTTCCAGGAAGTGAAGCCGATGGTCTTTGCTGGTGTCTATCCCATTGATCCGACGGATTATGAGAATCTGAGGGCCTCTTTGGAGAAGTTACAACTCAACGATGCCTCCTTGACCTTTACGCCAGAGTCGTCAGTAGCTTTAGGCTTTGGCTTCCGTTGCGGTTTCCTGGGCCTACTTCACATGGAGATCATTCAGGAACGACTTGACCGTGAGTTCGATATGGACGTGATAACCACCGTCCCCAACGTGTCGTATATGTGTTACACCAAACAGGGAGAGGTGAAGGAGGTGCATAATCCGTCTGGTCTGCCTGACCTGACGATGATAGAACATATCGAGGAACCTTATATCCGTGCATCCATCATCACTGCGGCCGACTATATTGGACCTATCATGACCCTCTGCTTGGATAAGCGAGGCGAATTGATTGATCAGCAGTATGTGAGTGGCAATCGTGTCGAACTCCATTTCATGCTGCCGTTGGGTGAGATTGTGATAGATTTCTATGACAAACTGAAGTCTATCTCCAAGGGATATGCCTCGTTCGACTATCATGTTGACGGCTTCAAACCTTCCAAGTTGGCTAAACTTGATATCCTGTTGAATGGTGAACCTGTGGATGCCCTTTCCACACTGACGCATCAGGACAATGCCGTTACCTTTGGGCGCCGTATGTGCGAAAAACTGAAGGAACTGATTCCGCGCCAGCAGTTCGACATTGCCATTCAGGCAGCCATCGGTGCCAAGATCATTGCCCGTGAGACAGTGAAGCAGGTGCGCAAGGATGTGACGGCCAAGTGCTATGGTGGTGACGTCAGCCGTAAACGTAAACTTTTGGAAAAGCAGAAGCGGGGTAAGAAACGTATGAAACAGATCGGAAATGTGGAAGTACCCCAGAAAGCCTTCTTAGCAGTATTGAAATTAGACTAAAAACTTTATATAAAAAGACCTATGCCAAGTATTAGTTTGACAACAAGAGACGTGGCGCGAGAACTGGCCCGTCGTTACAGCACAATGACACACGAGGAGCTTGACTTACTCGAAAGCATTCTTGTGCCTATGAAATTTGCCAAGAATGAAATGATCCTGAAAGAAGGAGACACCTGTACCAACATCTATTGGATCGTAAAGGGACTGGTTCGTCAGTATTATTATAAGAATGAGAAGGAACTCACAGAATACATGGCGACGGAGAATTCCATCGTGATGTGTATCGAGAGTCTTTTCCGTGAACAGCCATCACAACTCAACATCAAGGCCCTTGAACCCACGATTCTTATCGCTTTGCCCAAAGCGGATTTGGAGGCTGTAGCCATGAAGAGCGTAAACATCCAGATCCTTTTCCGCAAGATTCTGGAAGAGTCGTTGATTCTGTCCCAGCACCATGCTGATATGCTACGCTTTGAGAGTGCCCAGGACCGTTACCAAAAACTGGTAAAGAATCAGCCCCAGTTGGTGCTCCGTGCACCGTTGGTATATATAGCCAGTTATCTCCAGATGACTCCAGAGACGCTTTCCCGCGTACGTACGGCGACTTTAATGGAAGGGAAATAAGTTATTTTCCCACGCAGAAATTCTTAAAGATATTTCCTAAAACTTCGTTGGGGGTGATTTGACCACCAGTGATTTCTGCAAGGGTATCGAGTGTTAGGCGGAGGTCTTCAGACAGAAGATCGCCGCTTATATTTTGTGCCATACCGTCGAGTACGCGTTGTAGATGATTATGGGCTCGAACAAGGGCATCGTAGTGACGACTACTAGTAACAATAACGTCGTTTTCCTGAAGGGTGGAGATGTTGGCTGATTGATAGATGGCCTGTTCGAGAGCATCGATGCCTTGTCCGTATTTGGCGGAGATGGCAATTGTTCCATGTCTTGATGTGGTGTTGTCGCTCTTATCTATTTTATTCTGTATGATGATCAACGACTTATCTTCACAACGCTGTTGCATCTCAGTCATCTCGGATTCTTCTGGTTCAGAGTCAATTAGCCAGAGAACGATACGGGCTTTGTCGATGGCGGCATAAGTACGACTGATACCAATCTGCTCTATCTCGTCTGTTGTCTGACGGATACCTGCTGTGTCAATAAATCGGAAGGTAATGCCATTGATGTCGATGGTATCTTCAATGGTGTCACGCGTAGTGCCATGAATATCAGACACGATGGCACGGTCATCTTTCAGCAGACGGTTAAGTAGGGTAGATTTGCCCACATTTGTTTTTCCGACGATGGCTACGGGGATACCCTGTTTCAGTGCCTGACCTGTCTCGAAACTCGTGGCGAGACGGGTGATATGATGATCTATTGTTTTAGTAAGCTCCAACAGTTCGCTACGATCGGCAAACTCCAAGTCCTCATGGTCTGAGAAATCAAGTTCCAGTTCTAATAACGAGGTGAGCTTCAGCAACTGTTCGCGGAGTTGGGCGAGTTGTGATGAGAAATGACCTCGCAACTGACTCATCGCCATCTGATGGGTAGCCTTGTTGGTAGAGGCGATGAGATCTGCTACGGCTTCAGCTTGTGAGAGATCCATCTTGCCATTCAAATAGGCGCGCTGGGTGAACTCACCTGGGCCGGCCTGACGGCAGCCGTTTTCTATGAGCAATGCCAATACCTTATTTAATATATAGCGCGAGCCGTGGCAACTGATCTCTGCACAGTCCTCACCTGTGTAGGAGTGGGGGGCGCGGAAGACGGAGACCATCACTTCGTCGATGGGAACGGGATGCTGTGACACAGCATCATACTCAACGATGTGGCCGTAGTGGATGGTATTGGGGAGAAACGTCTGTGCGTCGCCTTTTCCTCGGAATACACGAGAAAGAATCTCAAGCGCCTGAGGGCCTGAGATTCTGATGATTCCGATAGCACCACCTGGGGCGGTGGCCAGTGCACAGATAGTATCGACAGACATTAAAAATTAAAGATTTAACATTAAATTTTAGATGCGGTCGAGAACTTTCTCGATGAGAGTGTCAATAGAGTTCTTATACTCGGTGTTCATCTCTGTGGTATAGCGGTTGGCGATCACCATACAGCAGGTCATAGCACGATGGCCCAGCAAGGAGGCCATACCAGCCACAGCCGATGACTCCATCTCGAAGTTACAGATCTTCATACCCTCGTACTCGAAGGCTTCTATCTTCTCGTTCTGTTTGGGATCGGCGATGTCGGCACGGAGCACACGGCCCTGAGGACCATAGAATCCACCACAGGAAATCGTATAGCCACGCACCATGTCGTCACCGGCAATCTGATTAATCAACTCCTCATCAGCCAGCGATACGTATGGTGCGCCCTTGATGGGATCCCACTGCATGTGTTCACAGAAAGCCTTCTCCATATCGATGTCGCACACCACGTTGCGCCCAGCATAATAGTTCAGCAATCCGTCGAAGCCGATACTCTTGACGGAAGCGATAAAACAGCCCGTAGGCGTGAAGGGCTGTAGTCCGCCACAGGTGCCGATGCGTACCATGGTCAGTGTACGATGCTCATCTTTCTCTTCTCGCGTCTGATAGTCGATATTGGCCAGCGTGTCGAGTTCGTTCACCACGATGTCGATATTGTCGCAGCCTATACCATGACTCTGCACCGTGATGCGCTTCCCCTTGTAGGTACCAGTGATGGTGTGGAACTCACGACTGCTGACGTCGCACTCCTTTGTGTCGAAATGGGCGGCCACGGTATCAACACGCGCAGGATCACCTACGAGAATCACCTTGTCGGCCAACTGCTCTGGCTTCAGATGAAGATGAAAACAAGAACCGTCTGCGTTGATAATTAGTTCTGATTCTGGAAAATGTCTTTTACTCATAGTTGTTGTATTTTTAGTTAATGACTTTGATTTCTTCTTTACGGATATCTTTCTCCAGCGAATGGATAAGCTGATAAAGCTGTTGCTGCTCTTTTTCCATTTGGAGGATTCTCTGACGAAGATTCTGACGATCAGCTACAGTTGCTGTTGCGAACAGATCCCTTGCCTTAGTGAGATCCGTTTCTACCATAGAGAGACGGCCTTG
>JAFYPG010000206.1 GCA_017547605.1 Prevotella sp. | reverse complement strand
GTGAGAAATCGTAGTCGCTGAGGTTATGGAGTGCTGTGGCCATTTTACTTTGCAGAAACGCGCTCAATATACTCGTCGATACGAGAGTACATCATGGAGTTGAAGTACTTCTCCTTCACCTGCTTGTAGAGCTTCAGGGCCTCATCGGCCTTACCCTGGCTCTCGAGGATCTCACCGGCCTGTACGAGGAAGGTGGGAGAGAGCGAGTTGTTGTCGGCCTTCTCGGCTGCCTTCTTCAGATGAGAGACGGCCTTATCGAGCTGGTTCAGATGGGCGTAGGCATTGCCAAGGGCACCCTCAGCCACGGGGCTGATCATGGCGTCGTCGGCACCGTCGTACTTCTCGAGGTACTTCACGGCATCCTCCCACTTATCGAGCTGGGCGTTGCAGAGTCCGGCATAGAGGTTAGCCAGGTTACCGGCATCCGTGCTGCTGTACTCGTCGGCAAGGGCCACAAAACCCTTGTAACCAGTGCTGTCGCCTGTCAGGGCCTGCTGGAAGAGTCCCTGTGCGAAATACTCCTGACCCTTGGCGATGGCCGTGCTGGCCTTCTGCTCGTTGGGCTCAGAGATATAAGTCTTGTAAAGTACTGCACCAGCAATGATGACGACCAGCGCCACCACGCCAGCAATAATTGCCTTCTTATACTTCAGGAAGAAAGCTTCGCTCTTGTTCAGGGTCTCCTCCATCGTGGGAGTTGCCTGCTGTTGCTTGTTAGTTGTTGCCATTATATTTTTTGTATTAATTTTCGAAAATCGGGTGCAAAGTTACAATAAAAAAGTGAAAAACAAAAAGAAAAACTAAAAAATATGTACCTTTGGCCTACGGCCGAAGATACTCACGTTCGAGAAAACTCAAAAAACTTTTGGTTTTCTACTCACTTATTCGTATCTTTGCCCCATGATTCTCGAAAAGCTGTCGCTCATTAACTATAAGAACATTCCGTCGGCCACGCTGGAACTGTCACCGAAGATCAATTGTCTCATCGGCCAGAACGGTGTGGGCAAGACGAATGTGCTCGACGCGATCTTCTTCCTCTCGTTCTGTCACTCAGCGGGCAACCCCATCGACTCGCAGGTGATACGCCACGGACAGGACTTCCTGATGATCGAGGGCAACTACTCCGACGACCTAAACATCTACTGTGGCATGAAGCGGGGCACGAAGAAGCACTTCAAGCGCAACAAGAAGGAGTACAAGCGACTGTCGGAGCATATCGGACTGATACCGCTGGTGATGGTGTCGCCCTCTGACACGCTGCTCATCGAGGGTGGCAGTGAGGAGCGCCGAAGGCTGATGGATCTGGTGATCTCACAGTACGACCGCAGTTATATCGACTCCATCAACCGCTATAACAAGGCCCTGCAACAGCGCAACACGATGCTGAAGCTGGAGGAGGAGCCCGACCCTGAGGTAATCAGCCTATGGGAGGAGCAGATGGCCATCGAGGGGGAACGGATCTACGAGCGGCGCGCAGCCTTCGTCAAGGAACTGGTGCCCATCTTCCAGCATTACTACGAGCAGATCTCCGACAATAAGGAGCAGGTGGCCATCGAGTATGTGTCGCACTGTCAGCGGGGACCGTTGCTGGAGGTGATCCAGCGCGACAGGCAAAAAGACCGTATCATGGGATTCTCTTTGCACGGTGTGCATCGCGACGACCTGGTGTTTTCGCTGGGCGGACATCCCCTGAAACGGGAGGGTAGTCAGGGACAGCACAAGACGTTCGTCATCTCGCTGAAACTGGCACAGTTTGATTTCCTTAGACGCACGAACAACCACACGACACCCTTGTTGTTGCTCGATGATATCTTCGACAAGTTGGATGCTGGGCGCGTGGAACAGATCGTGAGGCTCGTGGCTGGTGACGAGTTCGGACAGATCTTTATCACGGATACGAACCGTGAGCATCTGGACAGCATCCTGAGCCGTTCTTCGCACGACTATAAGATTTTCCACGTCAATAACGGAGAGATCGATGTTTAAGAGAGACGTCAAAGAGATCAAGGACCTGATCCTGAGGAACCTGCGGACTCAGGGACTGGAGACGCCGTTGCTGCAGAAACGGTTGATTGAGGCATGGCCAACGGTGATGGGAGACGTGATAGCAGGCTATACGCAGAATCTGTATATCAGAAACCAGACGCTATTTGTTCATCTGACGAGTCCTGCGCTGAGGGCGGATTTGTCTATGCAACGGCAGGAGATTGTAAGGAGGTTGAACGAGAGTGTGGGGAGTCAGGTAATCGCAGAGGTGAGATTTAATTAGATTACCACATCGACGGGGATGTCATTAGCATCCACAGGGACTTCAGGAACTTTCTGGAAGTCGAAGCAAACACCGATGAGCTCAGGGAGCACACTGGGGACAGTCCCCCTGTAATTCGCTTCGCTGCTCACAGAGGGGACAGTCCCCAGTGTGCCCTTTTTTCTCAATACGGCCATGAAGAGGCCTTCGCCACGGGTGAAGCCGGGGATAAAGCGATAGACGGGGGCATCGAAGCCTTCGAGCAAGGAGCCTGTGATACCCCAGGAGGATTCTGTAGGCACGGAGAGGATCTCGGCATCGTATTCCTCCATGAAAAAGCGCACGTTCTCCTCGTTCTCTTTTGTATTATAGGTACACGTACTATATATGAGGATTCCCCCAGGATTCAGGCACTCCCAGGCATCGGCGACGATCTCCCTTTGCAGGCGCCAGCATTTCTCTACGTTTTGCAGACTCCATTCACTGATGGCGTTGGGATCCTTACGGAACATCCCTTCGCCAGAACAGGGCACGTCGCAGAGAATCACATCGAACTCCTCATTCTTCTTTCTGAAGTCGCGAGGAAAGAGATTGGTGACGCTACAGTTGGCGTAGCCCCATTTCGTGATATTCTCCTCAAGGATCTGATAACGTGAGCGGATGGGCTCATTGCTCGTGAGTGTGCTCCCCTCAGGTAATACCGTAATGGCTGCCGTCGATTTTCCCCCAGGTGCTGCACAGAGGTCGAGCATAGTCATAGGTTCTTTGATAAATTGACGTAGTACGTGGGTGATAAACATCGACGATGCCTCCTGCACGTAGTAGCAGCCAGCATGGAAGAGGGGATCGAACGTGAACTGAGGACGGCCAGGGAGGTAGAAGCCTTCAGGGCACCAAGGGACTTGCTGCACAGAGGGGACAGTCCCTGTGTAATCCGCTACGCTGCTCACACGAGGGACAGTCCCCCTGTGCTTTGAGGTTTTCGGATTCAGACGGATGCTCGTGGGGGCATCCTCATTGAATGCCTCCAAGAAGCGGTTCCAGCGATCTTCACCCATCACTCGCCTCATCTCTCGGATAAAATCCTCAGGTAAATGCACTATTTTGATGATTTTGACCGCAAAATTAAAAAAAAAATGGGAAAAATCACTATCTTTGCAACTAATTTATGATTTGTTTCGTCAAACAGACAAAGAAAACAAATCCGAAAGGAATAAAAAGTAAAAAGGAGTAAAGATATGAAACAGTTATTAATTGCAATCGCCATGGTGCTCACGCTCAGCATGAATGCCGACGCAGCAGCACAGAAGCATCGCCACACGCCCCGTACGGAGCAGGTGGACACCACTAAGACAAAGGATGCTATTGAAGCCTTTTCTGACACAACGGCTGTGGACGCGAACGACAGCGTCAACAAGTCAAGAGTAACAAGAACAGTTACAGTCTCTACGACGGGTATCGACGATCCGGATGGATTCTTCAACGAGGTGTTCGGAAATGTTTCCGATGGACAGGTCTTCGGAGCCATCGCACTGGTACTGGGAATTCTCTTCATCCTCTTCGTGCTCTTCCCGATCATTGTCATCAGTATGGTGGTCTATTTCATCAATAGGAACCGCAGACAGCGCTATAAGCTCGCCCAGATGGCCATGGAGAAAGGACAGCCGATACCTGACCATATCTTCAAGGAGGAAGCCAAGGAGAACAGTGACGACTATCAGAGTGGCATGCGCCAGATGTTCACAGGCATAGGACTGGCCATCTTCCTCGGACTGATCATCGGCAAGATAGGCTTCGGCATCGGTGCCCTCGTGTTCTTCATCGGACTTGGCAAGTGGTTTATCGCCCGACAGGCAGGGCCTCAGGGTAATAACTCTCAATTCAACAATCCAGGCAATTTCAATAACCCTTCAAACACTCAGAACTATGACAAAGAAACTGATGCGCTCTAATGACAGAGTATGGGCAGGGGTCTGTGGCGGTATCGCCGAGTACTTGGACTTTGACCCCGTGATGGTACGAGTTGCATACGCATTCCTCACACTATTCACATGTTTCAGTGGACTGATCTTCTACATCGTTCTTTGGATTTGTATGCCAGAAAAGAATCTCTTGGAAAAGTAAAAAGTAAATAAGAGGTGGCAGATCTGAACGATATATCTCTCGTGACGCAGGTGGCGGTGTTCCACAACAAGCGGGCTTTCGACCAGCTTGTCAGGAAGTACCAGTCACCTGTCCGTCGGTTCTTCCTGAACCAGACGCTGGGCGACGAGATGTTGAGCGACGATCTGGCACAAGATACTTTCATCAAGGCCTATGTGAACATCACGAAGTTCAAGGGTATGTCGAGTTTCTCTACCTGGCTCATGCGTATCGCCTATAACGTGTTCTACGACCACGTACGTGCCAGTCGCCAGACGGAAGATATCGACACCTCGAAGGCAGTGGCCAGTAAGGCGACCTCAGGCAGCGACTCCCTGAAGATGGATATCTACGCCGCCTTGGCCCTGTTGAAACCTGACGAACGCAGTTGTATCACGATGCAACTCATCGACGGCTATCCCATCGACCAGATCAGCAAGATCACGGGGATCCCCGAAAACACGGTGAAGTCGCATCTGAAACGGGGAAAAGAAAAAATGACAAACTACTTAAAAGAAAATGGCTATGACAGATAAAGACGACATATTGATTGCGGATTTCTTCAAACAGGCTGCCCAGCAGCAGATTGAAGACAACGGCTTCACGGAGCGGGTGATGCAGAACCTGCCTGAGCTGAAGACGAATAAAGTGCGCCGTCTCTCCAGACTGTGGACTCTCTTCTGTGTCATCGTGGGCTTAGGCCTGTTCTTCGCCTTTGGTGGCATGCAACTGATGAGGGTGGCCATGACTGGTCTCCTGCAGATGGTGCTGACAGCCCTGGAGGTGTTCGTCGTGACGACACCTACTACCGAGATTCCCGTCAATCCTTGGCTGGTGCTGGTGGTGTTGGCTTTTGTAGTAATTTACCTGCCTTATCGAACAGGCCGTAAGTTGTCCTCAGTACTATAAATTCAGTGCGACGGTTTAGTTGGTTGCACTGTTCCTGCTGTTCCTCGGGGAGCGAGGTGACGTAAGTCTCTGTCAAGACGTCACCCTCCTTGAGGAACGGATATTTTTCAGCCACCTTACGTTTGATCTTCTTCGGTTTCCCCTCACCGTAGCCCTTGGGCGTCAACCGGTCTGAGGCGATGCCGTGTGCAATGAGGTAGTTCACCACACTCTCCGCCCGTCGCTGTGAGAGACGTTCGTTATACTGGTCAGAACCCTTATAATCAGTATGTGCTGAGAGTTCGATGGTGATATTCGGATTCTCGTTCAGGAGGTTCACGAGTTCGTCGAGGGCCGTCTGTGATTCTGGGCGCAGGGTGGCCTTGTCGAAGTCATAGAAGATATTCTCGATGAGCACGGGGGCGGAGATGTTGGCCAGTGGGAACTGTAGTACGTACTCTTCCGACTTCGTGACAGGCGCCACGCGCAACTCCTCCTGATGGTTCAGGAAACCCTTGCAGGTAGCGAGGAACACGTAGTCCACGCCCGCCTTGATCTCCTGGGTAAACGAGCCGTCGCCACGCACGCTCAGTTTCTGGTTCGTACCGTCGTTGCCCACCATATACACCTGTGCCGCCGTCAGTTCGTAGCCGTCCTGTTCATACACCCATCCCTTCACCGTCTGCACGATCTCAGGGTTGAAGAAACTGTAGATATGGTCGTAGCCCCTGGCGTCGCCACGGTTGGAACAGAAGAATCCCTTGTTGAGTCTGCCCTCGAAGGTCATGCCAAAGTCGTCGCCCTGAGAGTTCAGTGGGAAGCCCGGGTGCTCGATGGTCTTGCCCTTGGCGATGAAGATATCCAGACCACCCATGCCAGGATGACCGTCAGATGAGAAATACAGGTCACCGTTGGGACGGAAAGTGGGAAACATCTCGTTGCCTGGCGTATTCACGGGTTCCCCCAGATTCTCGGGTGCCCCTACGGAATTGTTGCTGAGCAGACGGCAGCGCCAGATATCATAGCCACCCAGTCCACCGGGCATATCACTGACGAAGTAGAGCCATTCCCCATTGGGGGATATGGCAGGATGGGCAAAACTCGAGAGTGTATCCTTGGCGATCATCACCTCCGTGGGCTTCCCCCAAGCGGCGTCACTACGGTTGGAAATGGCGATCGTGGCGTATCTGGG
>JAFYPG010000205.1 GCA_017547605.1 Prevotella sp. | reverse complement strand
GCTATCCAGCGCAAATTATAAAAGAAGGGGTGAACGATCGTTCACCCCTTACTTATCTAAAAGAACTTCACTTCTTCTCCGATGACTTCGCTCAGTAGCATGTTCGCCAGTCGCGAAGTACCCATACGGAACCACTGGTTCGTGAGCCATTTTTCGCCCAGGACCTCTTTTACAATGGTGTAGTAGATCAGGGCGTCCATCACGGAATTCAGGCCTCCAGCGGGCTTGAAACCGATCTGAATGCCCGTTTCATCGTAGTATTCCTTGATGGCCTGGCACATCACGTAGGCGGCCTCTGGGGTGGCGGCTGGCTCCAGTTTGCCTGTAGAGGTCTTGATGTAGTCGGCTCCTGAGTACATAGCCAACAGTGAGGCCGTCTTGATGTTACTGGCGGTCTTCAGACAACCTGTCTCCAGGATCACCTTCATTTTCTTCTCACCACAAGCCTCTTTCATCTGCTGGATCTCGTCGCAGACCGTCTCGTAATCGCCTGAGAGAAAAGCACCTACAGACAATACCATATCTATTTCTGTAGCGCCGTCTTTTACAGCCAAGGCTGTCTCCACCGTCTTCACTTCGATAAGCGCCTGCGATGACGGAAAACTTCCTGATACACAGGCAATTTCGACACCTTCCACCTCCAGTGTCTCTGCCACCGTACGGGCGAATCTGGGATACACACAGATGGTGGCCACATGGGGTAGGTTAGGGTATTGTTCGTCGAACTGGTTCACGCGTTCCGTGAACGCCATCACACTTTCGTCTGAATCTGTGGTCTTTAGCGTTGTCAGTTCCACACTGCCCATCAGGAATTTCTTCACCTCAGGGGTATCGTTCTCGTGTACTTTCTCCGTGATGATCTTCTTCACGGCAGCCTTCACGTCATCGTCAGAGATGTTGAGGTTGTACTTGTTCAGCGCTTCTTCGATAACGCTTTTTTCTACTGTCTTTTCTGCCATAATACCTATCTGTTTTTATGCTAATAATTTCTTGTTGTGGATATGCCTGAGGGAGTCGCGCTGCGTCTTCTTCTCGATGGATTTCTGGAGTTCTGTGGTGAGATCTACCCCCGTCTGGTTCGCCAGACAGAGCAGCACCCAGAGCACATCGGCCATCTCTTCACCGAGGTTGTCAGTCTCGCCCTCCTTGAAGCTCTGATCGCCATATTTACGGGCGATCACACGGGCCAGTTCGCCCACCTCCTCCGTCAGAACCGCCATATTGGTGAGTTCTGAGAAATAGCGTACGCCGTATTCTTTAATCCACTGATCTACAGCCTTTTGTGCTTCTTTGATTGTCATCGTTTGATTATCATTTGAATGAACAGAATGAAGATGGCGAGCAGGATAATCATGATATACTGCTTGTTCTCGCGCTCGTATTCCTTCCAGTGGAAGGCTTTGTAGAGAAAGACCACCAGCAATAGTAATAGTCCGATGGCGCAGGGCCACATGCCGAAATGAGCACCCCACACCAGTGCACAGACAACGCCTATAGCGGTGAGTATCAATCCAGAGACCTCGATTTCTCTCAAGTATTTCTTCATGTATTACAGTCCAAACAGGGATAGTCCGACGAGTACGAGGAAGGCTACAGATATGTAGTTCGAGATCTTGTCGTTTTCCTTCCAGTGGAGGATAGTCCATACGCTGGAGAGTGTCATGATACCAAGGCCTATCCAGCAGAGGATGGGCATGTCGAGTACGCGGCCGATGAGGTAGATAACCAGCGCTGCGAAGTTCACGTAGTTGATAATTTGTCTCTTGTCCATATCTTGTTTGTTTAAAGTGTTATTTGAAGTTTATTCCTTGTTTTTCGTATCCATACAGATAGTTACGGGACCGTCGTTGAGCAGTTCTACCTTCATATCAGCACCGAATTCACCCGTACCTACAGGTTTGCCTATGGCCTCGGAAAGATCGTGGCAGAAGGCCTCGTAGAGTGGGATAGAGTGCTCGTGGGAGCCGGCACGGAACCAACTCGGACGATTACCTTTCTTATAACTGGCGTAGAGCGTGAACTGACTCACCACCAGTGCCTCACCCTGGACATCGAGGATGGAGCGGTTCATCACGTCGTTCTCGTCGCCAAACACACGCAGATTGGCAATCTTCTTCACAAGCCAATCCACGTCCTCCATCGTGTCCTCGTCGCAGATGCCCAACAGGATCAGAAAACCCTGTTGTATCTGGCTTTTCACCGTTCCTTCGATGGTGACGCTGGCATGGCTGACACGCTGAATGACTGCTCTCATCTCTTTGATTTTTCGGCAAAGATAAGCAATTATTTCGAATGCGCCAAATAATCTTCTAACCTTTTTTGTCTCTTTGCCACATTGCCACATTGCCACATTAAGGAGGTTGCAATTATGTGAAGGTTTGAAAGTATTGTTATCATAGAATTATTATATATATATTATATAATAATTTAGAAGGGGTATTTGCTCAATCCAGAAGATGCTTAATGTGGCAAAGTGGCAAAGTGGCGTTGTGGCAACGAAATTACGGTTCGTCGCCTTCGATATTACGTTTCGTTATGCCGTTGCTTACTTCTCCTCTTGAGCGCGGAAGTAGTCGTAAATGATCTGGGCTTTTGCGGGGCCGATAACGGCGGCCAGTTCAGCCAGCTCAGCCTCACGGATCTTCTTAACCGATTTAAGGGCATTTAGAAGCCCGTCACGCGTCTTTGTGCCAATGCCTGGGATGTTGTCAAGCTCGGAGTGTAAAGCGCGCTTAGAACGCTTGTTTCTGTGGAATTCGATGGCGAAACGATGCACCTCATCCTGGATCTGGGTAAGTACGTGGAACAGTTCGGAGTCCGTCTTCAGGGCGACGCTTAATGGGGGAAAACCGTAGAGCAGTTCGTTGGTACGGTGACGGTCGTTCTTGGCCAGTCCGGCGATGGGGATATCGAGGTCGAGCTCGTCCTGGATCACCTGACGGATCACCTCCATCTGACCCTTGCCACCGTCAGCGATAATGAGGTCGGGTAGGGGCTGTTCTTCGTCGATTAGACGGGTGTATCTCCTGTTTACCACCTCCTTCATCGAGGCATAGTCATCAGGGCCCTCGACGGTCTTGATATTATAGTGTTTGTAGTCGCGTTTTGAGGGTTTCATCCCCTTGAAAACCACACAGGCGGCCACCGCATCTGTACCAGAGATATTAGAGTTGTCGAAGCACTCGATCTGGTAGGGTAGTTTGGGCAGGTGGAGCTTGTCCTGCAACTCCTTCATCAGGCGCGTTTGCTTCTGTTCCGGATTCAGTTTTTCGGCCTGTTTCAGACGGTCGAACTTATACTGTTTGCCGTTCATGATCGAGAGGTCGAGCAGGGTCTTTTTATCGCCTAATTTGGGCACGGTGAACTTCACGCCATCCAGTTCGAGGTCTATCTCCTGAGGCACGATAATTTCCTTGGCGTCGCTCTTGAAACGCTGGCGCAACTCCACGATGCCCAACTGCAGCAGTTCCTCGTCTGATTCGTTGAGTTTCTTCTTGTATTCGATGGTAAAACTCTGGTTTACGCTGCCATTCGAGACATGGACGAAGTTAATGTAAGCCATCTTCTCGTCGCTGGTGATGGAGAACACATCGACGTTGTTGATCGTGTGGCTGACCACCTCGCTCTTGCTGACGAAGGTGTCGAGGGCGATGTATTTCCGCTTCACCTCCTCGGCCTCCTCGAAGCGCAGTTCTTCACTCAGACGGAGCATCTCGTCCTTGAGGTCGCGAAGCACCTGACGGGTGTTGCCTTTCAGGATTTCACGGGCCTGAAGGATGTTCTTCTGGTAGTCTTCATAGGATTGTTTGCCTACGCACGGACCCATGCATTTCTTAATATGGTAGTCGAGGCAGACCTTATACTTACCCGTCTCCACGCCCTCCTTGGTAATGGGCGACATACAGGTACGCGGGTGATAGAGCTCCTTAATGAGATCAAGTACGGCGTACATCGCCCCCACATGGGAGTAGGGACCGAAGTAGGTGCCCCATTTCTTGTTGATGGTACGGGTCTTGAAGATGCGGGGCAGGTATTCGTTGGTGACGCAGATGGAAGGGTAGGTCTTGCCGTCCTTCAGGAGCACGTTATAGCGGGGGTTGTATTTCTTGATGAGGGAGTTCTCCAGGAGTAGGGCATCTTCCTCCGTATTCACCACCGTATAACTGATGTCGAAGATCTTT
>JAFYPG010000019.1 GCA_017547605.1 Prevotella sp. | reverse complement strand
TTGGAGGCAAAGACGAACCAGCGGCTGTTCTCGCTCCAGTTATGGAAACTCTCACTCTGTGGGCTGTTCACCTCCTTCAGTACCCGGCTCTCACCCGTCGTCAGGTCCATCAGCCACAGGTCGGCATCGTCCTGACTCACGGGGAAGTTGCCTCGACTGCTCACACAGTACATCAGCCAACGACCATCGTAGGAAGGACGGGCCAATACATAACTCTTATCTGTTGCAGGACCGTTCAACAAGGTATCCACCGTCTCACCAAACTGCCCCCTCTCTGCATCAAAACCGATACGACAGAGCGAGCACTTCACCTTCTCGTACTCCGCTGGCACACGGCAAGGCTTCGATGAACTATAGTAGATATACTTTCCATCAGCCGAGAAGGCAGGGAAGATCTCGAGATCATCGGTGAACAGCAGCGGCGAGAGGATCAGTTCATTGGTTCGGCTGTCGAGCACCTCCACATCGCTGAACCTGTGATAGACCTCGATGCGCTGACCTGTGCCCGTAAAGAAACTCTGATGCACGGAGTTCACAGCCATCGCCACATAGTCACCAGCAGGATGCCAGTAACTATAAGAGCCTGCTGCCCTCGTGATGTCGGTCTTCGTCTCTACCCACTTCTGCTGGCCATCCTTCTGGATTAGGGTTCCACCACCCTCACCTCGCATCTGCAAGGTGATACGGTTGGGGTTTGTGCGATTAGCCGTATGACAATTGAAGCAACGCCCCGGCACCACCGTTTCCGTCAAGATGGCATACTCATCAAAACTATGGATATCGCGCTGGTAGATGCCGATGTCACCACCGACCTCATAGCCGGGCTTGATGCGACGATAGGTCAGACCCCAGTCATCAAGTCTGTCCTTGCTGACGAAGATCGTAAAGTCCTGATATTGCTTCCACTGACCCTCTTTCTCTACACAGACCGTTACCGTGAGTTCACCACCCTGGTTCTGTTCCGTCAACTGATGCCAGTCATCGATAGCGAAATCCGCATAGTCGCCCTGAGCATGCAGTTCGCCACCCTTCGAGCCTTTGACGACAACATCCATGCCGTCGATCTGCTCGTCAGCAAAGTTAAAGTTCAGCGGTGCGATATCGGCAGGGATTGTCACACCGATATAGTCGGGATAGATTTCTGGCAGTTGCCCTGTCTTCACCGGATTCATCGGTCCCTCAGAGCAAGCCACGAGGAGCAGACTATAAACGATAAGCCTTAGACTATCAACTAAAAACCTCCTCATCGTTCTGCCTCCCTTCTTGTCATTCGCTCCACATACTTAACATAAGGGGAATCGGGCACACGACCCTGCATCTGGATACAGCGCATCACATCCTGATAGCCAAGTGGCATCTGGCGATAGCCGCCATACTGCTGCACGGCTCCCATATATTGCTGGAAGCCCTGCAGATTACCCTTCAGGAGCATCTGTGCCATGAAATAGTCGAGCGCCATCTTGTTCTCCTGGTTATTCAAAAAGAGCAAGCCGAACATCTTGTCCATCTCCTCATAACTGTAGAGGAAGTTGTCCTTGTATCTTAACTGGCGCAGTTTGCCATAGACGGGGTGGGCATTAATCTTCGCCTCGTCCTTCATCAATGCCTCGGCCTCTTCAGCCCAACTGCGATAGAAGAGCGACTTCTTCAGCAGATCCAACTGTTTGGCCGCCGTCTGATAATGCCCGTTCACGATCATGCACTCCGCGATACGCTTCGTACAGCGTCCGCTCTTCCTGGCATTCAGGATCGACTCTTGGGTATCGAACATATACCGCTGCGCCGAGTTCACCATGCCTAAACGCCAAAAAGCCTCTGCCGATGGCAGCATGGAGGTCAGGTCTCTCGTGCGAGGCATGATCAGGGCATCCTCACCACTCTGGTAGAAGTCGAACATACGGTCTGCCAAGAGCCGTTTCTCTGCCAAGGCCAGATTTACACAGTTTGACCAGAATGCCGTCTTCACCTGATACTCGCCCGCCCGCTTCACGATCTCGTCCCAGCGCTCGTTCCTCACCAGATAATCCTGACGGATGAGCTCATACATATCCTTGTCGTAGCCACTCCACTGGGGATAGTGCAACGGTATGCGATAATAACTCAGACCCGTCATCACCTGCTGCAAGGGCCATTGCGGCAACAGCCAGGCATAGACCATCAGTTGCACGGCCACGAGCCACAGAATCAGGGGGACTGTCCCCTGTGTGAGCAGTCGAAGACGAATTACACGGGGACTGTCCCCCTGATTCTGAAGCACGCGTATCAACACATACACCCAGACCATCGGTCCGATGAGCCAATAGGCAACAGGAATGATGAGGATATCGAGCCACCAGAACCGTCTCGACAGGCGAACACAAGCCAACGCCAAGGCCAAAACAATCGCCACTGGCAGCGACATCAGCACATCAATATCGCCCATCAGCCACAAGATCAGCGCCACCGGTACCAGACTCAGACACATGGGGACTGTCCCCTGTGTGCAAAAAAGCACATGGGGACTGTCCCCGTGTGTCAACAGCCACAAAGTCAGCCGCTGTAAAGCCACGAAGAGCAGTGCCAGTAACAATGCTCCCAGCCATTCCACATAATAGAACTGGACGATAAACTCTCCGAACCAATCGGCGAACCCTCCAGGCAGGCTCACCCGCTCCCAGAAATAATCGCCCGTCCAAAGAAACAACTGATACTGCTCCTGATACGACAATGCATGGGGATAACCTACATACCAAAACAAGAACACGCCGATGCCCACGAGCACCGACAGTCCTATGTTGTAGTATTTCCCTATTCCCTTTTTCATATTCAGCTGCAAAAGTACACATTATTTCTCTCTCTTCCAAATGTTTTGGAGGATTATTTGGTTCTTTGACAATTTCGGAGAATTTGTTGTTTTGTTGTCATCATGAGGATAAATTGTTGACTACCAACAATATACCTATGACAACAACAAAACAAATGATGACAACAAACGGCTATTTCTTGAGTTTTACGAGATATTCTGTGCCTTTTATGGTGCGTTTTTTAATCATATCTGGGATATTTGACAGTGTTCTGCCGAAGTGATTGAGCGAATTCAGTCGCAAATCACTGCCAGCCATCTTCTTGATGTGGGCAAAAATGGCCGAGGATGTCAGATACTGTCCGTCTTCTTCGCTCGTGGCAATCTCAAAGCAGTCATTGAAATACTGTTCAGCAGGTGTCAACTGCAGGAACTCGCGGTTCGATGCCATGATCTCCAGCGTCTGCTCGTCATTGAAGAAATAAGGCTCGCGATTGTCTATGGCCTGCAGGGCCTGTGCAAAGAGCTGTTCATGGTTAGGTCTGCGCGAGACATCGATGGGTCCTGTCAACTCCACACCCAGGAAGCGTCGTCCGCCAGAGGGATCCGTCAGCACATCCGCCTGATTCGTCGCAGCAATAAACGAGGCCAGTCTTGGGAAGGGCTCGATATGTTTGCCATACGAGCGTTTCACCTTCACACTCGGCAGTGTGATGATGTTCTTCAGGAAACCCTGCTGCAACTGGGGCGAGATCTGGTTGAACTCATCGAGGTTGATGAGCAGGAACTGACTCATGGCCTGCAGCGTAGAACGCTTCTCCGAGACATCGAGCTGGTTCGTGTAGCCCCACTGCAACTCTGGGGGCAGGAGCGACTGGATGAACGTACTCTTGTTCCAACCCTGCTTCGAAATCAGCAGCGGCGCCACCTGGTTGCCATAGCGATCATAGATCGTGGACTGCCACTGGCGCACCATCCCCAAGAACCAGGTATAGAACCACTCCACCCAATGGCCGTTCTTCGTGGGCACCGTCTTGGCCAGTTCGCGGATACGATCCTTGCCGTCCCACTTGCCACGGCACTGATGGAGATACTCCATAACAGGGTTATACACAGGCACATAGGCCGAATGTACATAACGCGACACATCCTTATCCCAGGCATCGATTCCCTCCAGGCGCAAATCGATGGCCATGCGATTCATCACCCGTTCATCCACAGGCACATACGGATGCACCCAGGTATTGTTCGGACGATACTCCGCATACCCCATCACCTCGTTGTAGCGGAACACGTATTTCTTCTCCAGCGCAGCCATAAGCTGCTGCTGCTGATGTCGGATGCGAGAGCCTGAAGGCTCCTTCGTTGGCTTGGCATCAGTGGCATACGCACTGGCGACGATGGCTCGGATATGCTCATCCTCTACCCTCGTCCAGAGATGCGAGCGCATATGGAGCACAGCCTCCTCCTCTGGGAAACCAAACTGCCTGAGCCGCTGGGCCAGTTCCGTCATGAAGACATCGTCACGATGGGGATCGCCCTCGAAGCGACTGCCCATCGCCTCGCGCACCTGCTCTATCGCCGAGCGATACAGGTATTCATAATCGGCATACTTATCGTAATCCGTCTGTCGCTGGGCAGGCTGCGTCTGTACCGCTGGTGCCGCCAGTGGCACAGCAGGTACCGTCAGGGCCGTCGCCTTCGTATTCAGCAGTGGCTCCGGGTCGAGTGACATGCGGAAACCGGCTCTCGCAGTGGGCTTCTCCTGGATGATCCGTCCTGTGAACAATCCACCATACACCTTCATGGCAAAGGGATAAGCCGTCTGATAGAGCCGTTCTGTCTCCTCTTCCGTCAGTGGCTTATGGCCATTGGCTGGAGCAATACGAACCAGCAGTTTCACCGTCTTACCACTACTCCCCATGAAGGCTGCCAACGTCGAGGGCAGCCCCATCGCCAACTGCTTCGCCTGTGCAACCTGTTCACGGTCTGCGAGTGTACCAATGGTCAGCAACACCAGTCCGTTCCAGGCCTTGAAAGCCAGTTCTCCGCTGGTGTCCTTCGTCATCTCCATCGCCGGGATGATGCGAGGCAGCCGATGCATGTCCCTAAAGGTCCACCCGTTGCTGATGATCATCGGCAGCAGGCGGCGCAGTTCTGCCACCGTCCCCTGCTTCGTGTCTTCCTTCAGGCGTTCTGCCAGTTTCTCGATGCTTCGAGTCGTGACATGCGCCACATTACCTTTGTCTGTTCTGATGAATGTAACTCTCATTCTGATAGTCTCTTACGTTGATTAAGATAGTTTCTTCCAGTTGTTTAGATGATCCCTTACTACTCATACAAACGGTTTGTACTTCTGGTACAAAGGGCTTGTACTTGTGGTACAAATAGTTTGTACCGACGGTACAGAAGGCTTGTACTTCAGGGTCAGGGATTTAGGTGAAGTCATAAGTCTCTTTGGTTGTACCAAACACCACCTCTTCTTTGTAGCCTGCCTTACGGAATATCCGTCTGATGTCCTCCTGCTGCTGGGGCGAGAGCCATTTCTTGCCATTGCGATAGAGATAGTAGGTGCCGTGCCCTCCGAGGTAACCCTTCAAGACATGGCGCATCCTGACGAAAGCATCGCTCATACTGGGATTGCCAGCGATACAGAATCCTGTGGCCAGCGTCACCTTCTCGTCCTTACGAAAGTAATCACAACGGCCATCCTTCAATGCTGTAGAGAAAATGGTCTGTCCCCACTGGCGATCCTCAGGGATCTCAAGTCCAGTCTGAAAGCGCAGGCACTCCCCACGCATCGGACAGTCACCGTTAAAACAAAACCGCCAACTCTGCGAAATCTGTTCAAAATCGTACTTCTTTTCCATATATTACAAAAAAAACGCTTAAAATAACACTACAAATATACAAAAAATATTTCGATTTTGCAAGAAAAACGCCATAAAATACATTAAAAATGAAGTAAAAATCGCCAAAATTGCCGTTTGTTGTCATCATTCTCTTTGTTGTTATCATAAATATATTATTGATAGTCAATAATTTATATTTGGTATGACAACAAAACAACAAAATCGATGAAAAATACCAAAATATATATTTCATTAATTTGTCGCTTAACTATACATAAAAAATAAAAGGATGTGTCATTTGACACACCCTCTATGAGAAATATAGGGAATGATTAATTAGAGTCTTTCAAAGAATTCATTTATTCTTTGTTCAATAATTTCCGCCTTCCTTGTTTGAACAGCAAAGTAGGTCTGCGCAAAGGCTATTTGCTCCTTTTTGGGGTCGCCATTTTGTGCAATTAAGTAACAAGCATAGCGGGTCAAATAGTAATCATCTATTTGGCGCTCAGACCCTTTTGCGCCTATTATCAGTTTCCTGACGTCAGGAAACTGATCAGTGACTTTTTGCCCCGCATTTTTGCATGCGTTCTTCGCTTTCTCGATAACTTTTGTAAAGTTTTCCCACTTGCTGTAACCAAGTAATACCTGCAAGTCTCTTGCACTCCAGCATTCCACGCCCTCAATGTGCATGGCTGCCTCTTCAAAACTGCCATACATCTTCTTGATCATTTCTTTTTTCATTGTCATAGTATTATATGTTATTCATATATCGTCTGCAAAGATACAATTAAATCCCGAAACCACCAAAGATTTCAGGACTTTTTTGTGAAAGCAGTTATTCTATGAGTCGAGATTAAAAACTTCATGGGCAAAAAGAAATCCGCCCCGCGGGGATGCGGAGCGGATTGTAAAAGATATAGGGCGTAAATTACTTAGCCTTGAAAGCCCACCATGTAGCTTCACTCCAGCCACCAGTGCCATCAGGTGCATAGACAAGCTTCATCTTATCAGCTGTCAGCTGCATCACCTCGAAATGACCAACCTTGGTACCACCACCATTGATCTGGAACGGGAAGAGAATCACACCAGGATCTGTCTCCATCGTACCGAGGTTCCATGCAACGTCGTTCATCGGCAGACGATCAGCAGAGAACTTCAGCTCATAAGCACCACCACGGATCTTGTTGCCAGAAGCGTCATACGTGGTCACCTGACCATCACTGTCGAAGGTCATATAGGCATTCGGATCTTCCTCACCAGTAGCGGCACCCGTATCAGAATGCTGCAGCTGACCTGTCAGGTCTGCGGGAGGACAACCCCACCATACACCGTTACCGTCATTGACGAAAGTAGTACCATCGCCAGGTGTGTAACCAAGGTTACCCCAAACAGCGCCCTCGAACCACTGGCCTGGGAAGCTCTCGGTATCCCATGTCCAGTCCTTCTTGTCGTAGTTGTTCAAGCAACCGGCACCGTCACTTTCGCTCTTGAAAGCCCACCATGTAGCCTCGCTCCAGCCGCCAGTTCCTGCATCGGCATAAACCAACTTCATCTTACCAGCGGTCAGTTCAAGAATCTCGAAATCGGTAGGTGTAGCACCACCACCATTAATCTTGAACGGGAAGAGGATCGTGGCAGCATCAGTATGCATAGTACCAAGACTCCAGGCTACATCATTGACACTCTTACGAGTGCCATCATAGTCCTTAATTTCGAAGGCGCCCTTACGGATCTGGTTACCACCAGCATCGTAGGTAGTGATTGTTCCTTCCTCAGAGAAGACCATGTAAGCACGGCTGTCTTCCTCACCAGTAGCAACACCCGTGTTAGAGTGCTGAAGCTGACCAGTCAGATCCTCGGGAGGACAACCCCACCAGACACCGTTACCATCATTAATGAAAGTCTCGGCGTCACCAGGAGTATAACCAAGGTTACCCCAAACAGCGCCAGCAAACCACTGACCAGGGAAGCTCTCGGTATCCCATTTCCAGATCTTGGAGCCACTATCGCTACAAGCGATCTTCATCTCCAACGTCAGGTCACCAGGAACTTCTACGGTGACATCACGAGAGATTGTCACTTCCGAACCGTCGAATTCACGAGCACGTACATAGAAAGTCTGATTGGGGTCAGAGCCACGGCTGGGCTTCAGGATGAACATACCTGCAGAGCTGCCCTTTGAAAGGATTACCTCACCGCCTGATGCGTTCAGACGATAAATCGTAACAACTCGCGCACTGCTGAACTTAAAGAAGTTACCAGTAGTAGATTCTGAATAAGTGCCATCGTCATTCATGGCGAGCTGTGTATATTTGAAATCGGATGACAACTGCGACTCTGCGATAGGTGCGGGTGCACTTACAGAATCCTTCGACGGATCGCAGGAAGCGAACAGACCGAGTGCGCAGATTCCTAATAATATCTTTTTCATATCTTCAATTTTTCAATTTTTCAATTTATATTATTACCAGCCAGTGTATTCACTTGATGCATCTTTCCAACCATCATTCTGAACGACACTACCGAGAGAAACCTGACTATCAGGCATCTTCTGGAAACCTGCCGTTTCAGTATAACGCTTTGAATAACCACCATTATGAGGATCGTTGGTAGCAGGCTTACCGCAGTAATAGACAGGCTGATTCTCCTGCTTTGCCAATACTACAGAAGCGATGTGCCAGCGACGGATGTCGTTCCAGCGGATACCCTCACAAGCCAGCTCCCAACGACGCTCGTTCTGCAAGGCTGTCAGAGAGTAGGATGAGATAGGATCAAGTCCGGCTCTTGCGCGTACCTTATTAATACCAGCTACGTCCTCCTTCAGCTCACTCTGCATCAGCAGCACCTCAGCAAAGCGAATCAGCACAAGGTCATGGATATTGTTCAACTGGAAGTTCTCTGTACCAGAGGCACCATCCAAATCCCATGTGCCAGGATACATACCGCACTCGAAGGTGCACCAGTAAGAACCGTCTTCCTTCTTAGCCGTGATGGGCGACCACTTCTTTCCGTAGAAATCAGTTTCCTGTACGAAGTCATCTCCACCACCATACTTATAAGTACCCTCGTATGAGGATTTGTCTGTCCAGTCCTGAATAGTAGCATCACGGCGCATATCGTTAGGCTCAGCAGCCTTCCAGTCGTTCACGAGGTTCGGAGCAACAGGACCTGCACCCCATCCCTGACCGAAGGGGAAGTGATTCTCGTAAGCAGCGTCACGCACACCGAAGTGCAGGGCAATACCGTTACCATAACCAATCGTGGTTGACCAAGAAGCCCACTTATTGAACTTGATGGCGAACATGGACTCGGGATTGTTGTTGTCACTGTTCTCCATATCATCCTCAACCCACTTCAGGCCCTGGCCCTTAGTGTAGGGGTTGTCTTCAACCGTCATACGGTTGGTGTAAGCCCACAGGTTACGGAAGTCGGGAACGAGTGAATAACCAGAGTTGTTCACACAGTCATCGATCGCAGCAATCACATCCTGCTTGGTCAGCGTTGTTCCATCAGGAAGCTCTACCGTCTGTAACGGGTTATAAGTCGTGTTAGAGAGATCGGCAGTACTTGTTCCATTTCCATAGAAACCGGTGTAGAACAACCAGATACGCCCTAAGAGAGCCTCAGCAGTATATTTATCCACGTGACCGTCACTCTTACGGACGCTGGGCATCATATTAACAGCATCGCGAAGATCCTGCAGCATCTGAGCCCACAGCACTTTCACATCGCCCTGAGTGATCAATTCACCAGTAGGAACGGTCAGCAGAGGTACATTGCCGTACATGGAAGCCAGCTCATAATAATAGTAAGCACGCAGGAAGAGAGCCTCACCAAGATACTGGTTCTTAAGGTCGTCTGATATGCTGGTATTCGGCAGGGCCTGAATCAGCGTGTTGGCACGGTTGATACCCTCGTAGCGCTGTCCCCAGAACACGTTGGTCATATCATTACCATAGTTACACATCAGGTCGAGGGCCTGCATCAGCTTATCGTTTGTACCACCACCACCGTACTGGTCGTCACTGGCCAGACAGGCCATATAGAGATAGGAGCACTGCGGGTTGGCGTGCGTGGCATTCAGATTCTCGTAAACACCGGCGAGCGCAGCGATACCGTCAACCTCACTGGCAGGGAAGTTCTCGGTCGAAAGCTCGGTGATGTTCTCTACATTGTCAATGTCACACGAAGCAAGTCCAAGTGTGGCAATGGCTGCAGCAAATAAAAATATCTTTTTCATATTGTGTCGTCTGATTTTAGAATTTAACATTTACACCTACCATGTAAGTACGTGGCTGCGGATAGTTACCTACGTCAACACCCGTTACCCACTGCTCAGATGAGATGGACTTACCGTTCTCAGGATCCATACCCTTGTACTTGGTAATGGTGAAGAGGTTCTGGGCTGCGAAATAGAGGCGGAGCTGCTCGAAGGGAGCGCTCTTCCAGATCTTCTTGAAGTCATAACCTAAGGTAAGGTTCTGCAGACGGAAGTAACCGGCATCCTCAATATAGATGTCAGAGATGGCCATCCAGTTCACACCCTCACTCATCTTAGCCAGACGAGGATACTTGTTGCTGGTGCCAGGACCTACCCAATAGTCATAAACCTCTGTGGTGTAGTTCTCCATTTCACCATCGGCGAACTTACGATAGCTGCGAGCCACCTGCTGACCGAGAGCAGCAAAACCTGTCACGCTGATATCGAAGCCCTTATAGGCTGCGTTCAGTGAGAGACCCATGGTTACATCGGGATGAGGATCACCGAGGTAGGTCTTATCGTCAGAGTTAATGACACCGTCGCCATTGGTATCGGCAAACTTCAGGTCACCAGCCTGCAGGCCTGCACCCTGCAGTGAGTTAGCAGCATCACCACCACAGTTGGTGTTGATATAATTCTGCAGGTCGGCCTCGTCCTGGATCACACCGAGGGTCTGGTAGCCGTAGAAGTAACCGATAGGCTGTCCCTCTTCGAAGCGGGCGATAATACCAGTACCCTGAGAGAGGTTATCGTTACCACCCTCATTATACTTACGATCAGAGTTCACCTTCGTCACCTTATTCTTATTATAGGCAATGTTGTAGCCAATGCCATAGGTAAAGTCCTTACCGATCTGGTCGCGCCAGTTCAGGGCCACCTCGATACCAGAGTTGCGAACGGTACCGGCATTCTTCAGCTGCTCAGAGAAACCAGTTGTCGAAGCAACGGGCACATACACGAGCAGATCCTTCGTGGTCTTCTGATACCAGTCGAAGGTCAATGCAAGCTTACCGCCGAAGAAACGTGCATCAAGACCGAGGTCGAGCTGCTCTGAGGTTTCCCAAGTGAGTTCCTCATTAGCCAGACGTGAGGGATAAGCACCTGCAGTATAGGTATCCTTGGTACTGTTGAAAGAGTAGTTACCATAAGCACCATACTGGAAGGTTGCCTGATAGGCGAAGGCATCTGCCACGTTCTTGTTACCGTTCTGTCCCCAACCAGCACGGATCTTCAGGAAGTCGAGCCAGCTGCTTGTTCCCTGCATGAACTTCTCATTGCTGACTACCCAACCAGCGGAGAATGAGGGGAAGTAACCCCAACGGTGACCGGGAGCAAATACTGAGCTACCGTCAGCACGGATAATAGCAGAGAACATATAGGTCTCATTGAAGTCGTAGTTCAGACGGCCGAAATAAGACATGCTGCGAGAGTCGCCATAAGGATAACCGCTCACTGAGCCTGTACTATTCTTGAACAAACTCATGTAGGCGTGCTTCATATCGCCGAAGATTGAATTAGAAGTACCAGCAGTCACGCTAAAGCCGTAATCGGGCTTTGACATACCATACTCAGTACCAACGAGCACGTCGAAATTGTGAAGCTTAGCAAGACTGAACTTGTAGTTCAGGGTGTTAGTAGTGCTCCAACCCCAACCTGCACCTGCAGAGTTTTGGGCAGAGTCGTCATTACGGAAACCGCCAGACTGATCGTGAACATGGAAGACGGGCAGATAATGACGATAAGTCCAGCTGCTCTGGCTGTAGTTGATCTGTCCACGATAGGTCAGACCTGCGATAGGCTGGATCTCAACATAGCCCACTGCATTGAGTCCATAACTGATAGACTTATTGTTACCATCCTGAGAATTAACCATAACAGCAACAGGGTTGCTTGAGAACTGGTTGTAGCCGAACCAACCATCGGTACCAGAATTCTTCAGGTCATCGTACATAAAGTAGTCACCATTGGCATTCTTGACAGGGATCAGCGGGTTAGCACGCAGCATGTTCGACAGAGTGTTTGAGTACTGGTTACCAATCTGGATACCCTGTGTCTGCTTGTGCTGATAGTAAATATTCTCACCAACCTTAATCACATCCATACCCTTGTCATTGCGATAAAGGACGTGCTCAGAGTTCAGACGGAGTGTGAAACGACGGAAGTCAGACTTGACGGGATTGCCGAATACACCATCCTGATACTGATAACCTACGCCAGTAGAGAACTTAGAGAGATCAGAACCACCGGCAATATTCAAGGCGTGACTGGTCGTCACAGCATTCTTGTTGCGGATTTCCTCTACCCAGTCTGTACCAGGGTTGTTACCATTCTGATATTGGGCCAACATATCTGCATCAACATACTTGGTCCAATCACGAGGATCATCACCAGAGTTGATACGGACGAGGTCCATGATGTTCATATACTCCTTAGCGGTCAGCATCTGAGGCAGACGATAGATATTCGACCAACCGATGTTACCGTCGTAAGACACCTGGATCTTACCGGCTTTACCCTGCTTGGTGGTCACGAGGATCACACCGTTAGCAGCAGCCGAACCGTAGATGGCGCAAGATGCAGCGTCCTTCAACACGTCAATACGCTCGATGTCGGCAGGGTTCAGGTTGTTGATATCACCACCGGCCACACCGTCGATAACGTAAAGAGGAGCGGTGTTACCATTGGTACCAGCACCACGGATAGCCACTTTAAAGCCATCACCAGGCTGACCAGATACGGCCTGAATTGTCACACCAGGGCTCTGGCTCTGGAGAGCACCGAGAACCTGTGTGGTGTTCAGCTTCGTAATGTCCTCACCCTTCACCTCAACAGTAGCACCAGTGACCAGCTTCTTCTTCTGGACACCATAACCTACTACCACCACTTCGTCGAGAACGGCATTGTCGTCCTGCATCGTGATGTTGAGATGATCCTGATTGCCAATGGCAATCTCCTGAGTCTTGTAACCGATGAAACTGATGACGAGGGTTGCACCGGGTTTAACATTGATAGAGAAGTTACCGTCGAAGTCAGTAACCACACCGTTGCCGGTGTTTCCCTTTTCCACTACGCTGGCACCGATGACGGGGCCCTGAGCATCGACTACAGTACCTGTAATCTTCTTCGTTGCCTGCTGGACGTTCTGCACGTCACCAGCGGCATAGGCGTTTGATGAGTAACCGAGACCCAGAAGAGCCATGGCACTCATCAGCAGCGCTGTCTTTCTAAATTTTCGATTCATACTTAAGTATTAACTATAGATTAATTGGTTTATAATAAACGCAAGTTAGGTTTTTGGAAGCCAACAACTTCCCTGAGCCTTAAAGTCTGCTAAGACTTTTTGGCCCTCACGTTAAGACGAATTGTTTTGGTTCATACGTTTTGGTTTACCTTTTAAGTTATATTATATTAAGTTATAGTCAGGTCAGAACACTCTGAATCGATTGCAAAATTAAAACAAATTAATTAAAAAACATCATCTTTATTTGATAAATGTTGGTACTTTTTTTCAAAAAAGGCGTTTTTAACATCTAAAACAGGAAAAAAAAGCAAAAAAAGGGCAATAAGTGTCAACAATACAATATTGATTATCGTCCTTTTTTACGTTAATTGTATAAATTACACTTTTATTTTCACGCGCGTATATTAATAAAGGTATAGCCATTCTCTATGATTTATGCATAAAATGTAGTTTTTACACCTCTATATTTTATCCACTCTTTGACTGATGACAAAAATCATAAAGCAACTGACTATTAACCACTTACACTTTCAAATGCCAAAAGAACGTCCACTTTTTGGGTGCATGGAATCAAAGTGCGTTATAAATTTATCTAATTTTGCAACCGAAATCCAAAATGGAATCATTCCTAACTTTTAATTAACAATAATAAAAAACTTAGTATGAAAAAAAGCAGGTTAGTTTTGATGTTGTTGGCACTATTCGTGTCTATGACATCGTTTGCCCAAGGCATCTTGGGTACTGTGATCGACGAGAACGGCGAGCCCGTCATCGGTGCTACCGTTGTCGAGAAAGACAATCCTCAGAATGCGACCATCACCGATTTCGATGGTAACTTCAATCTGAAGGTTGATGCTGGTAAGATTCTTGCCATTTCGTATGTAGGCTACATCACACAGGAGGTGGCTGCACAGAATGGCATGAAAGTAAACCTCAAGCCCGACGACAAGGTGCTCGACGAAGTGGTGGTCATCGGTTACGGTGTCCAAAAGAAGAGCGTCGTGACAGCCGCCATCGCCAAGGTGAGTTCCGACGACCTGGAGGGTACGGCCCCCGTGCGTATGGACAATGCCCTGAAGGGTCTGGCCGCCGGTGTGAACGTGACATCTTCATCAGGTCAGCCTGGTGCTGCTGCACGCATCCGCGTGCGTGGTACAGGATCGGTGAACGACAGTAATCCGTTGTACATCGTTGACGGTATGCCTATCGAAGGCGGTCTCGACTACATCAACCCGAGTGATATCGAGAGTATCGAGGTGCTGAAGGATGCCGCCTCAGGTGCTATCTACGGTGCCCGTGCTGCCAACGGTGTGATCCTCGTGACCACCAAGAAGGGTAAGATGGGTAAAGTCAGCGTGAACTATAACTTCTCTCAGGGTTGGCAGACAGCGTGGAAACACCGCGACGTGCTCAATGCTACAGAATATATGATCATGCGCAACGAGGGACTGGTGAATGCAGGACAAGCTCCTATCTACCCTGATCCTTACAATGTGACGACGGATACGGACTGGCAGGATCTGCTCTTCAACGACAATGCCCCCGTACAGAACCACGAACTGACGCTGAGTGGTGCATCGGAGAAAGTGAACTACTACTTCTCTTTAGGCTACTATGATCAGGAGGGTATCGTAGGTGGTAACTACGGCCACTCTAACTACAACCGTCTGACCCTGCGTGGTAACTTCAACTTCAACGTGTTCGACGTGACGAAGGAGCGCAACTGGTTGAATAAATTAGATATTCAGGTGAACCTTTCTTATGCACGTGTGAAGAATACCGGTGTTGATCCTAACTCACAGTGGGGTAATGAGATCAGTTCGGCGCTCTCTATCCCGCCAGTGATTGCACCTTACGTGACAGGTGATGAGGCCAAAGAACAGATTGACTATTACTCTTCTACCTATCCCGATGAGTATGTGCCCATGTATGGCGACAACGGTGAACTGCTGAACATCCCTGGCGCCGGTTTCAATGAGATGGCTAACCCGCTGGCTTCGTTCCAGATGCCTGCCACTAACTACTGGAGCCATAAGTTTGTGAGCAACTTCTCTGCCACATTAGGTATCTGGGACGGTCTGAAGTACCGTGTCAGCTACTCGACGGATATGTCATTCTGGGGCAACCAGAGCTATGCTACACCTTACTGGATCTCTCCCACCAAGCACCGCAACTATTCTACGGCCTCAATGGAGAGTGACCGTGGTACCGTATGGCAGTTGGAGAATGTGCTGTCGTACGACAAGACCTTCGGTGTTCATACCGTGAACGTAGTGTTGGGTCAGTCGGCCTTCGAGAACTCCGGTTGGACTCTGGGTGCCTCGCGTAACAATCTGAAGGACTATTCTAAGCCTTGGATCAATGCTGCTAATGGTCTGGCTGCCGCCGGTGACCGTGACGGATGGGGTGGCCCTGGTGTGAAGCACACCATGTCGTCGCTCTTCGCCCGTCTGAGTTACAACTACGATGAGCGCTATATGTTCCAGGCTACGGTACGTCGTGACGGTTCGAGCCGTTTCGGTACTAATAATAAATATGGTGTGTTCCCCTCAGTCTCTCTGGGATGGAACGTGATGAACGAGAAGTTCATGAAGCAGACCAGCGACTGGCTAAACAACCTGAAGGTTCGCTTCAGTTGGGGTAAGAACGGTAATGATAATATCGGTGACTTCCGCTACACCGTACTGACACAGGGCGGTAACAACTACGGCTTCGGTATGGCTGGTAGTGAGAAGGAAGTGAACAGTTCGAAGGCCAGTGGTCTGGCTAATCCCGACCTGAAGTGGGAGGAGTCGGAGCAGTACGACTTCGGCGTAGATTTCGGTTTCCTGAACAATAAGGTGACCTTCACCTTCGACTGGTTCAAGAAGAAGACCAACGGTATGCTGAAGGAAATGAATATCCCCTCATATGTCGGTGAGTCGAAGCCTATCGGTAACGTGGGTGATATGGAGAACTCCGGTATCGAGTTCGAACTCGGCTATAAGTTCAATATCTCTGATGCCAAGTTCCAGATCAAGGCAAATGCCTCTTATCTGAAGAACAAACTGATCAAACTGGGTAATGCTGCAGGCTTTGAGACTTATGACAATGTGCAGAACCTCGGCAATGTTTCACGTGCTGAGCCGGGCCAGCCCTTCACTTACTTCTGGGGGTATAAGACGGCTGGTATCTTCCAGAACTGGGACGAGGTGAACGCCTATACCAAAGACGGTGATCTGATCCAGCCCAATGCCCAGCCAGGCTATGTTCGTTATGTGGATGTGAACGATGATGGTGTGATCGACGATAAAGACCGCACGAAAATCGGTAAGGGTACGCCTGATTGGACCTTCGGTGCCACCTTCAACGCTGCCTGGAAGGGCTTCGACTTCATGATGTTCTGGCAGGGAACATACGGCAACGACATCTTCGATGCCACCCGTCGTCAGGATCTTCCGGCCATCAACCTTCCCTCTTGGTTCCTCGGACGCTGGACAGGTGAGGGCACTTCCGACAAGTATCCTATCTATATCCAGGGTGACGCTACCAACTGGCAGGCTTCCGACCTGTATGTTCATGATGGCAGTTATCTCCGTCTGAAGAATATCGAACTGGGCTATACCATCCCCGAGTTCATCACGAAGAAGGCTTTCATCAGCCGCCTGCGTCTCTTTGTATCTGCAGAGAATCTGCTGACCTTCACCAAGTACTGGGGCTACGATCCTGAGATCTCCTCTGGATCAGACAAGTCTATCGGTGTTGACTTCGGTGTCTATCCGCAGCCGCGTACATGGCGTGTAGGATTTAACCTGTCGTTCTAAAGAGAATGAGAAAATGAAAGAATGAGAAAATGAGAAAATATATTTTGAAAGTTATGAAAGCAAATAAGATATTATTCGGAATACTCGTTTCACTGGCCATGACCGGCTGTAAGGACGACTTCCTGGAGGTGACCAGTCCTACCGACACCTTCATCGATGAATACTATACCACCAGAGCCTCTCTCGACGAAGCATTGGTGGCCGCATACGCACCCCTGCACTGGTACGACTACGGTTCGACTTGGCAGTATAACGCCTTGAACTTCTGTTCTGAGTTCATGAGTGATGATATGTATCCTAACGGTGGTAGTAATACAGACCAGCAATACTTGCAACTGATGTTCAACTACTCTTGCACCCCCGTGGTCTGTCCGACAGGTATCTGGAGCGACAGTTTCTCTGGTGTAAAGCGCAGCAACGACGTCATCAAATATGCAGACTGGGTGGAAGAGGCTGGAAATATCTCAGCTGAAGATAAGGCCGACATCGTGGTTCAGGCCCGACTGCTCCGTGTGTTTTACTATCTGCAGTTGTGGAAGTTCTATGGCAATGTACCCTGCTACTTTGAGAACCTGGAATCTCCTTATATTTCTGAGCAGTTGACGGCTGATGAGGTCTATGCCTTGATCATTGAGGAGTTGGAGGATGTCATTGGCTCAGGCAAACTGAAGGATGACTATTCCGCTGAAGAGAAGGGGCATGTGACCAAGCCTCTGGCTTATATGATCTACGCTGAGATGGTGATGATCCAGAACGATAACGGCCGTTATGCCAAGGCTCTCGGTTACATGCAGGAACTGATCAAGAGCGGGAAGTATCAACTGATGACCAACTTCCAAGATATCTGGGAAGAAAGTGCTGAGTGGGGTTCAGAGTCTATCTGGGAAATCAATTACTTCGATGATAACTCCGTGCGTGGCTGGAGTAACCAACTCGGTGCTGGTGGTGCTGTGTTCCCGCGTCTGCATGGCCCGCGTAGTTTCGAGGCTAATCCCGGTGATCCATACGAGGATGTGGATGCTGGTTGGGGTTTCAGTGCCATTCCGCTCCACTCTGTAGCCAGCTTTGAGGAGGGTGATCTCCGCAAGGAGTTCTCTGCCTTCGACCTGAATGCTCACGGAACATCAAAGGATCCAGGTTGGCAGAACACAGGCTACTGCCTCTATAAGTATATGTGCCGCAAGGGTAATAACAAGGATCAGAAGGCCGATGCCGACCTTGGTTTCAACAACAACCTCCGCGTGTATCGTTATGCAGAGACGCTGTTGAATGCTGCTGAGTTGTTGCTGAAGACTGGTGGCAGTGATGTTTCTGATGCTGTCAAGTATGTCAATGAGGTACGTGCCCGTGCTGGTCTTGGTGCGCTTTCAAGTGTTGATGAGGATGCCATCCTCAATGAGCGTCGTCACGAGTTCATGGGTGAGGGCAAACGCTACTTCGACCTCGTCCGTACAGGCCGTGCCGCCTCTGTGCTGACACCTGCCAACGATTCAGGTGCTTTCCGCACCAAGGGCTGGTCTGAGGACGTCCGTTATCTGCCCATCCCGCAGGATGATATCGATGCTGCACAGGGTACTCTCAAGCAGAACGGCAATTATGGTAGTAATTAATGGATAATGGATAATTGAAAATTGATAATTATGAACAAGATATTTAAATATATAGGTAGTTCACTGATGGTGGCTATGGCGTTCACGGCCTGTTCACCAGAGACCTTCGACGGACCTGATCAGAATGGTATTCCCTCGGTGTCGGATGTGGACATCATCCTCAATGTAGATCAGTCTGTGAACCAGGCTACCTTTAGTGTGGCAAACATGCCAAAAGGCACTTACCCACTCTGGACCATCAACGGCAACGTTTATTCTACTCTGAACCCCATGAGTTGGGCCAATAGCAAGGCTGGCACCTACAATGTGGAGTTACGCCTGGGTAACCGTAATGGTTTCAGTCAGTCGAGTGTTCCTAAATCATTCACGTTTGAGAACTCAAAGGTGGATTTAGCAACTTACTTCTCTCGTATCTCCCGCACCTGGCGTATCGATCATGCAGAGGTAGGTCACATGGGTTGTGGTGAACCAGGTTCTGATGGATCAGGCTGGTGGAGTGCTGCGCCCGATGCCAAGGCTGACTGGGGCGTGTATGACGACCGCATCACCTTCACTGAAGATGGCAACTATACCTATGATCCGGGTGAAGGCGGCACGATGTATGTCAATACAGGATGCTCAATCTTCGCTGAGTACAACACCAACGACGGTCAGGACTTCATGGCTAACGTGGAGTCTCAGACAGCCAAATACTCTTTTGACGTGAATGGTGAGAAAGTCGTCCTGAAACTCCCTGCCAACACACAGTTCCCCTATATCTCCAGCGACGCTCAGTTTGCTAACCCCGTGTTTACGGTGGTGAAACTCAACAACAATGAGATGGAGCTGCTCTATGAGGGCGACGGTATCACCTGGCGCTTCATGTTCACCAGCAAGGACGACAATGGAGGCGGTGGAGAAGATGTGAAAGTTGACTGGGATCCTGCTTCTGCTGCCAACCTTTGGAAAGCCGTTGAGGACGGATCTGCCTTTGATAATCTTGGCTACTACTTCGCTGACAACAACTGGAGTCCCATTGACTTTACGGAGGCTACCCATGCGGACGGTACCTATGAACTGACACTCCCCGAGGGTCTTGGTGGTAGTCAGTGGCAGGGACAGTTCCATATCGACACCAAACTGACGGCCAGTGCCGAGAAGACCTATAACTTCTATCTGTTGATGGAGTCAGATCAGGATCTGCCACAGGTAACCTTCAAACTCACCGATGCCGGCGACACCAACTTCCTCTGTGAGGAGCGCAATGATGTACCTGCTGGAGGCTATGTCTTCAAGCGTACAGGTCTCACCCTTAAGGAGGGTACTGATGCTTCGGCTATCCGTCTGTTCTTCGACTTTGGCGGTTCTCCTTCCGGTGCCAATGTGAAGATCAGCAAGATCTACCTGGAAGAGGCCGTTAATATGGACTACGACGATGCTGACAACTTGTGGAAGGCTGTTGACGAGGGTTCTGCCTTCGATAAACTTGGCTACTACTTCGCAGACGACAACTGGAGCCCCATTGACTTTACGGAAGCTACTCAAACAGGTAATGCCTACGGGTTGACACTTCCTGAGGGTCTTGGTGGTAGTCAGTGGCAGGGACAGTTCCATATCGACACCAAATTGACGGCCAGTGCAGCGAAGACCTATAACTTCCAGTTTGAGATCGAGACGGATCAGGATTGTCCGCAGGTCACCATGAAACTGACGGATGCTGGCGACACGAACTTCTTCATCGAGGAGCGCCATGATGTTCTTGGAGGAGATACCCAGATATTCACTTGGAAAGGAGTCTCCCTGAAAGAAGGCACTGATGCCTCAGCCATCCGTCTGTTCTTTGATTTCGGAGGTTCCCCTAGTGGTACCAACGTGAAGATCAGCAAGATTGTGTTTAAGGAAGCTCAGTAATTAATGTATCGATTTATGCTAAGTAATATGTTGCTTATTCTCGCCGTAGCCCTTTGTGGCTGCGGTGGGAGTGGCGACGACTCACAGCCCACAGGTGTGACCCTCACGGTGTCGCAAGAGTTCGTGGAAGCGCCAGCAGATGGTGGTACCTATACTATCAGTGTCACTACCACAGGCAAGGAGTGGGGTATCGCCATGAGCGACGAGTTCTTTTCTACAAAGACACAGAATACGGCAGCCCAGGCGGGTACGATCACCATCACGGTTCCTGCTAATCCTGTGGCTGAGGCCCGCACTGGTGCTGTCACCGTCATGTCAGGCACAGCCCGCAAGACCATCACCGTCTCTCAGACTGCTGCAGAAAAAGCCAAGTATGATGCTCCTGAAGGTTATCATCTTGTGTGGCAGGATGAGTTTAACGAAGGTACGGAACTGAATGCAGCCGACTGGACGCATGAGGTGCAGAATAGCGGATGGGTGAACCACGAGTTGCAAAACTACGTGAACCATACGACTCCGAAGGGCCGTTATGTGACAGAGATTATGGACGGTACGCTGCGTATCCATTGCTTTAAGGAGGATGGCAAGATCTATTCTGGTCGTGTGTATGCAAAAGTGAAGAGCGGCTGGACTTATGGCTATATCGAAGCCAGCATCAAACTGCCCAAGGGTAAGGGTACATGGCCCGCCTTCTGGATGATGCCAGTGAACTTCAAATCGTGGCCTGCCGATGGTGAGATCGATATCATGGAAGAGGTAGGATACCACCCCGACTACGTGTCATCGAGTCTGCATGCCAACGCCCATGTCCATTCCAATGGTACGCAGGTGACCCACGAGATGTACTGCAAGGGTGCTGAAGGTGAGTTCCATAAATACGCCATCGAGTGGACGGCACAGAACATCACCACTTACGTGGATGGAAAGATGCAACTCTCCTACGACAATCGTGGTCTGGGGCGCGATGACTGGCCATACAACAATCCTTTCTATATCATCTTCAATCTCGCCTGGGGTGGAGACTGGGGAGGTCAGCAGGGCGTCGATGAGAATGCACTGCCTGTGACGATGGAAGTTGACTATGTCCGCGTATTCCAGAAATAAGTGTTTTGACACTCCATATAATTTAGGTATTAGTTAGATAATGAAAAAAATGACAGTGGCCCTTGTGCTGGTCGTGATGACGACCAGCATGCAGGGGCAGATGCAGGGGCAGACAACACCCGTCTATCTCGACGAGACAAAGCCCATAGAGGAACGCATCGAGGATGCGCTCTCGAGAATGACGCTCGACGAGAAGATTGCCGTCATCCATGCCCAGTCGAAGTTCTCCTCGCCTGGTGTGAAACGTCTTGGGTTTCCAGATTTCTGGACGGACGATGGTCCTCATGGCGTACGTCCTGACGTGCTCTGGGACGAGTGGGAACAGGCAGGACAGTCTAACGACTCCTGTGTGGCCTTCCCCGCACTGACTTGTCTGACAGCCACCTGGAATCCGGAAATGGCTCGTCTCTACGGTGAGAGTCTTGGTGAGGAAGCACTTTACCGTGACAAAGACATGATCCTTGGCCCTGGCGTAAACATCTATCGTACGCCACTGGGTGGACGTAACTTCGAGTATATGGGAGAGGATCCCTGGCTCGCCTCGAGGATAGTCGTACCTTATATCCAGGGTCTCCAATCGAAAGGAGTAGCAGCCTGTGTGAAGCACTATGCACTGAACAATGACGAGGAGTACCGCCATCAGGTGAATGTCATCGTCTCTGACCGTGCCCTGCACGAGATCTACCTGCCCGCTTTCAAGGCCGCTGTCACTGAGGCTGGCACTTGGGGCATCATGGGCGCGTATAACCTCTATAAGAACCAACACAATTGCCACAATAATATCATACTCAATCAGATCCTGAAGCACGACTGGCAGTACGACGGCGTGGTCGTCTCAGACTGGGGGGGATGCCACGATACCGAGGAGGCCATCACCAATGGTCTGGACATGGAGTTCGGTTCCTGGACAGACGGTCTGACGATGGGTAAGACCAACGCCTACGACCTCTATTATTTGGCAGATGCCTACAAACAACGGATCAAGGAAGGCAAATATACGACGAAGGAACTCGACGACAAGGTACGTCGTGTGCTCCGTCTCTTCTTCCGCACAACGATGAACCGTCAGAAACCCCATGGATTTCTCTGCTCAGAAAGTCACTATAAAGCCGCTCTAAGGATTGCCCAGGAGGGTGTCGTGCTGCTGAAGAATGAGGGTAATCTCTTACCTCTCACCTCTCACCTCTCACCTCTCAAAATTCTCGTGGTGGGTGAGAACGCCATCAAGATGATGACGGTAGGCGGCGGTTCGTCGTCGCTGAAGGTACAACGTGAGATCCTGCCGCTGGACGGCATCCGTGACCGTTTCAAGGACAGTGAGGTAGATTTCGCCCGTGGTTATGTCGGCGACACCATACAGAGTTACAACGGTGTGACCGTCGGTCGTAGCCTCTACGAAACCCGTAGTGCTGCAGAACTCACGGCAGAGGCGGTGGAGAAAGCCCGTCAGGCAGATGTGGTCATTTTCTTCGGCGGACTGAACAAGAGTGACCATCAGGATTGTGAGGGCCACGACCGTAAGGAATTCGGACTACCCTATGGTCAGGATCAGCTCATCGAGGCTTTGGTCAAGGTCAATCCCCATCTGGTGTATGTCAATATCTCGGGCAATGCCGTGGCAATGCCATGGCTGGCAAAGGTGCCTGCTGTGGTACAGGGTTGGTTCATCGGTTCTGAATCGGGTGAGGCACTGGCCTCCGTACTCAGCGGCGACGTGAATCCCTCTGGCAAACTGCCCTTTACCTGGCATCAGCAACTCAACGACTGTGGCGCCCACGCCCTCAACACCTATCCCGGCACCTGGCGCGAAGACCACCGGATCATTGACGAGGAGTACAAAGAGGGCATCTATGTGGGCTACCGCTGGACAGACAAGCAGAAAATCAAGCCCCTCTTCGCCTTCGGTCACGGTCTGAGTTATACGACCTTCAAACTCGGGAAGGCTGTTGCCGACAAGAAGGAACTCGTTGGCGACGACAAGATGACGTTTATGGTCAGTGTTACGAACACAGGCAGCAAGGCTGGTGCCGAAACCGTGCAACTCTATATTAGTAAGCCAACATCGAAGACCGACCGTCCTATAAAGGAGTTAAAGGCATTCCAGAAAGTATTCCTCGAGCCAGGCGAATGTCGTGATGTCACACTGACCATCGATCGTGAAGCCCTGTGCTATTACGATGAAGCCATTAGCGGATGGACGGCAGAACCGGGTACCTATGAAGCACTCATCGGAACGGCTTCTGATCAGATTTCACAGAAGGTAATATTCACACATAAATAGTTAGTAGTTAGTTGTAATTTCAAATCGGGAAAGGGCGCGTGCATGAGGCACTCGCCCTTTTTGTCGTCCTAAGGATAGAGGTTTAAAGATATTTTCTTCAAAATCTTTGCAAATTCAGGGACTTATTTGTATCTTTGCTCCCGTAAAACCTAAGAAACGATGAAGAAATTACTACTAATAGCCCTTCTCTTCTTGATGGCAGGTCAGCCCATAGCAGCCCAGGAATACGACTTGGAGGCAGTTTACAGACAGATTGACGAGGCCATCGACCAGTCTCCTGAGTATGTGGCCGCCCATGAGAAACTGATTGACGAGAAGCGCCAACAGTACCAACGGGCCATGACACTTGAGGACAAATACCTGTTGGCCTTTGGTTTATATGAGCAGTATAAGGCTTTCATGAATGATTCGGCACTGGCTTATCTGCAGCAGTGCGTAGAACTGGCAACACAGATGAAAGACGACAACCGTCGAGATCGTTGCCGGTCGTTGATGGCATTCCAGTGCTCCACCGTGGGACTCTATACAGAATCGGCAGAAATCCTGCAGAGCATCCACCCCCAGCACCTGGACCAGACATCGCTTGCCGATTACTACAAAGCCTGCATGCATGTCTGCGGAGAATTGGGCTATTATACGAGTCTGTCCTCCATGCGGGATCATTACTACCAACTGCAGAAAGCATATCGCGACTCGCTCTATGCCGTTATCGACCATCACAGTGACGAGTATCTCATGAACAGGCTTTCCGAACTTCGTAATGAGGAAAATAGTCAAGAGGCATTAGCACTCAGCCGTCAGTGGATCAAGCATACAACACCTGACACCCACGAGTATGCCATCGCTTGCTACTATAGTTGGTTGGTCATGCCAAGGGGAACGGATGAAGCCAATTATCTGCTGGCACAGTCAGCACTCAGCGATGTCCGTAATGCCGTGATGGACCAGGCTTCACTTCTGGCACTTGCCGAGAAACTGAATGCCGACGGTGACTTGGAACGTTCGTACAAATATATCCGTTTCACCTGGGACTGCAATACCCGTTTTAACACCCGTATGCGCTCCTGGCAAATCACCCCCATCCTGAACGTCATTGAGAACAACTACCAGAAAGCCATGACCCACAACACAAAGATGCTCTGGGTATCGGTGATTCTCGTCAGTGTACTTGCCCTATTGTTGTTGGGTGTTCTGCTTTTCCTGCATCGCAGGAACCGTCAGTTGGCATCAACGCGTAATGTCCTGCATCAGACGAATAGCCAGTTGGTTTCACTAAACGCAGAACTGAAGGATGCCAATGAACAATTATCTGTGAAAAATGAGGAATTTGCTGTCCTCAATTCCCAACTGTCGGAGAGCAACCGTGTGAAAGAGGAATACATCGGAAGGTTCATGAGCCTCTGTTCGCAGTATATCGACAAAATTGACGATTACCGTAAAATGGTGAACAGGAAGATGAAGAACAAAGAACTCGACGATCTTTTCCGTCTTTCGAAATCCTCGGAACTCAAAGAAAAGGAACTGGAGGATCTCTATCAAAACTTCGACTCTGTGTTCCTGCACCTGTTCCCGAACTTCGTCAATGATTTCAATGCCCTTCTGCAGCCAGATATGAGGGTACAGCCGAAGGGAGAGAGCCGTCTGACAACGGAGATCCGCATCTTTGCCCTCATTCGTCTGGGTATTGAGGACTCTTCCAAGATCGCCGAGTTCCTACACTATAGCGTGAACACCATCTACAACTACCGTGCCCGCATCAAGAACGGAGCCCTCGACAATCGTGAGAGTTTCGAACGACGCGTAAAGCAGTTGGGATTAATACAATAAACTGATATTCTATTTACGGAGGAGGAGGGTCTTGACGACGGGACCGTTGTAGGTATTAACCGTAAAATGAATGGAGTCGGCCTTGATACTGTCAACGAGAAGGCTGACATAAGCCTGGACGGAATAATACTCCGGGACTTGATGCTGGTCGTGGTGAAGACAGACATGGAGGGTACGGGTGTTGTCGCGATGCGTCATCAAAGTATCAGAGACGAAGGACAGCTGATGAACTGCCGTTGTATCGTCTGTGTGACCCGACATCAGTTGCAGGCTCAGATTCAGATACTTGCCTGAACGACTCAGCCACATACTCTCGAACTTGACGGGATCGGTCTTCAGTTCCTTCTCAAACTCAGAGAGGGGGATGATCCTAGGGCACGGCACCTGTCCAATGGATATGACATCAGCCTGAAACCTACCTGATTGATCCTTTACCTTATTGTAATATAACATACAACGGTAGGTCGTGTCGGCTGTGGTTACCCACTTGGCTGTCTTTTTCTCTTTCAACGGCAGCCGTTCACCATCATCGGTAGTGATAGTTTCCATCTCCTTCGCCGCGTTGACATAAGCCTCAGCGAAATCGCCTCGCATCAGGGAATACTCACCCTCGCCCTTCTCATAACTGTCCTGGGTACAGGAGATGAAAAAGTAAAAGAGTAAGAAAGCAGAAAGATAAAAGACTCTTTTCATTCTGCAGCGAGTTTGTTCCGTAACGGGTTGGCATACATATTCAGCATACACTCACGAAGGAAAGCCTCATCCTTGTTGGGAATGGAGATCTTGGCGAGTTGTTTCGAAAGATAGGCTTCAAAACGCTGACGGTCTGCCTCGGTATAATGGGCGGCATATGCCGTCGTACCATTCAGGTCATCGATGGCAATATAGTTACAGGGGAAGAGTTGATACCCCCTATGGATATCCTTGTCCATCCGTTGGGCCATGACAGAGTAGAACTCCGTCTTGGGCAGTTCGGAGAGTTCATCTATCCATTGGTTGACTGGGGTTGCGCAGTGATAGTGCACACGCCCCTTGTAGCCAAAGATACCAGTCTTCATATTGTCGAGATCGTCCTGACGACTCTTCTTAAACGATGGATTATCCCGACGCTCCTGCAGTTCCTGTGCCTTCAGGTAGTCACAAGGATCAAACTCATAACTGATGGTCAGCGGCACAATGTTCAACTCACGGAGCCTGTCGGCTGGATTCTTCTGTTCGTCAGGGGCTCCCATGGCGAGCATCTTCAACACGGAGTCTTGGGTACGGTCGTTGGAATCCTTGGCCCTACCCTCGCGCTGGGATATCCAGAGATTCTCTTTCTTTGACGTGACGGCATAATGGATATAACGACTCATCAACTGACTGGACCGAAGGGTCTCCTTCGGACTGAGACCACGGCGCACCGTGAAGGCTTTGTTCATGCGAACCAGACGCTTGATCCACGGATAGATCAGCAGGTTGTCGCCAATGCCGATCTCGACGGTCGTAGAATAGCCTGCCTGGATGAGCAACAGGTCGAGGAAAGCGGAGTCGAGCACGATATCGCGATGATTGGAGACAAAGGTGTAACGCAGTTCTTTGTCCTCAGGCAGACAGGCGTCGTCGAACACCGTACCGTCGGTATGACGACGGATGATATATTTCACGACAGGTTTCATGAAGCGTTTCTGGAAATCGAGAGGAGTCTTCACGCCAAGAAATGCCAACTTCAGCACGCCATTGCGTACAGACTTCGGCAACCAGGGGGCGAACCCCTTCATCAGCAATGAGAACTGACGGTCGTGGATCAGGTCGTTGAACGCCTGTTCCATTTCCTCCGGCTCGTAGGGCCGTATCTCATCAAATTCCTTTAATTCTTCACTCACCATAGCATGATCGTTATGCAAACTGATTCTCCACGATATCTGCCAGCACATCCTTCATCTCCAGTCCTGCAGCCTTCACCTGCTGGGGAATGAAACTGGTGGCCGTCATGCCAGGTGTCGTATTGACCTCCAGCATGGATATCTTGCCCTCTTTGGAGATGATATAGTCGATGCGGATGATGCCGTTGCAATGGAGGATATCATAGATATGGCTGGAGATCTGAGCTACACGGGCAGCCACATTCTCCGGGATACGGGCAGGGGTAATCTCCTGCACCTGACCGTTATACTTCGCATCGTAGTCGAAGAACTCGTTGCTTGTCACCACCTCTGTAGCCGGCAGCACGACCGTTTTGTCCTTAGTTTTATAGACACCCTGGGAAATCTCCGTACCGTCAAGGAAACTCTCAACCATCACTTCCGGACTCTCCAGCATCGCCTTACGAATAGCCGGGGCCAACTGGTCCTTGTCCTTCACCTTCGTGACACCGAATGACGAGCCGTCAGCAGCAGGCTTCACGAAACAGGGCATTCCGATGCGCTGCTCCACCTCATCGTCGGACACCACCTCTTCATAGCCCTTGAGAATGAGCAGCGAGTCGGCAACGCTCACCCCATAGCCGCGGAGGTACTGATTGAGCACGAACTTATTAAAAGTCATGGCTTCCACGAGTACGCCACTGGTACTGTAGGGCATACCGATCAGGTCGAAATAACCTTGGAGCAAACCATTCTCTCCAGGTGTGCCATGTATCGTGATGTAGGCATAGTCGAACATTTTCTTCTGCCCGTCTTCCATAAACGAGAAATCATTACGGTCGATCTTAGTCGTCATTCCGTCAGGCAGTTCCACGTGCCAGTCTTGCCCTTTGATATCCACAATATACACATGATAGCGCTCCTTGTCGAAGAAGGAGTAAAGTCCCTGTGCAGAGCGCAGTGACACATCGTGTTCCGAAGAGTCGCCACCACAGACGATGGCAATCGTTCTTTTCATATTCATCATATATTTCTTATTTAACTTCTTACCTTTACATAATTTCGCCATTTGTCGATCAGTGCTGCCATATCCTCAGGCCACTCCGACGTGAAATCCATCTGCTCACCCGTCGTGGGATGCACAAACCCCAGCGTCTTAGCATGGAGCACCTGACGGGGACAGAGTTTGAAGCAGTTTTGGATATAGGCTTTGTAACTGGCGGTACGCTCTCCCCGCAGAATCTCCGTGCCTCCATAGCGCTCATCACAGAACAGCGGATGTCCGATATGCTTCATGTGAGCGCGGATCTGATGGGTGCGGCCCGTCTCCAGAATACATTCCACCAATGTCACATAACCAAAGCGCTCCATCACCTTGTAATGCGTAACCGCCGGCTTTCCGATCTCAGAATCGGGAGGGAACACCTCCATCCGCAGACGGTCTTTCGGATCGCGCCCGATATTGCCCTCTATCCTACCCTCATCTTCCACGAAGTTACCCCAGACCAACGCATTATAACTGCGATGAGTGGTCTTGTTGAAGAACTGTTTTCCCAACGATGTCTTCGCGTCAGGTGTCTTCGCCACCACGAGCAGGCCACTGGTGTCCTTATCGATGCGATGCACCAGGCCTACCTCCGGGTCATTAGGATCATAGGTTGCCAAGTCTTTTAGATGCCAAGCAATGGCATTCACCAACGTCCCGTGGAAGTTACCGCAGCCTGGATGGACCACCATTCCTGCCGGTTTATTGATGACCATCAGGTCATCGTCTTCGTAAGTCACCTCCAACGGGATGTCTTCTGGTTCGATGGAGGTGTCGTAATGCGGTCGATCGAGCATCAGAGTGATGACATCTCCCGCACGTACTTTATAGTTACTCTTGACAGGTATCCCATTCACATGGATAAACCCGGCATCTGCCGCCTTCTGGATACGGTTACGACTGGAATGCGGCTGGTGTTCCGCCAAGTACTTATCTATACGGATGGACTCCTGTCCTTTATCGACCTCCATCCGGAAGTGTTCGTACAACTGCCCGTCATCTTCCATCTCCATGAAGGACTCGTCAGTTATCAACTCCAGTTCGTCGTCTTCCCTAAGATCCATCTATTCGGCAATCTCCTCGAATTCATCTACATGACCACCACTCATCATCATGTACTCGGGTTCCACGTAATCGATGCCCTCATCGGAGTCATACGTGCCACTGCCGATCATCAAAGTCAGCGGCGTGTCTATCGACACATGGTCACCAGTAGAAACCCGGCGGCCCTTGCAGAGGATACCATAGACCCAGTCTTTCTCGCCAGAAACATACTGGGGAGGCTGCATCTTAAAACCTATAGCCATCAATTTGGCCTCGGCCTCACGGTAACTGCAGTTATCGACTACATCGGGGATGGCAAACGAAGGCGAGGATGGAGAGTTGACCGTCACATAGACGGTATGCCCCGACTTAACCATCGTCCCCGGGCCAGGATTCTGCGCCAAGATACAGTTGGCCGGCATCTTCTTGTTATAGCCAGAATCACTGACCATGATATTCAGTCCGTCGGTCTCCACCATGCTGCGGGCATTGCCATAGAGCATGCCCTCAATCTTTGGCACCTTAATCCCCTCGCCGTGATGCGTATAGATTTCCATAGCGTAGTTCACGCCAAACAGCAATGCTATGATTACCAGCACCATCGCCAGTAGATTGCCCCAGAGAAACGGGCTCGCAAACTTACCGAAGAATTCCTTTGCTTTCATCACTTCTCCATTTTCCGTGCAAAGATAGATAAAAAAACAGAAAGAAGCAAAGAAAAATCTCCACTTCTTTCTGTTTTAACCTATTTTTTCCTTATTAAGCGTCGGAATTACTTTCCGTGATGCTCATCAGAAACCGTTAACTTCTTGCGACCCTTGGCACGACGAGCTGCCAGAACGCGACGGCCGTTCTTTGTGGCCATTCTCTCACGGAAGCCGTGCTTGTTTACGCGACGGCGATTGTGTGGCTGAAATGTTCTTTTCATTGCTTTATACTTATTTAATTTATGACGTTCTTACCGATTTGGGGTGCAAAAGTACTCATTATTTTTGAATTACGCAAGTTTTTCCCTAAAAATTATGAATTATGAATTATGAATTAAGAAATATTTCGTATCTTTGCACCCGAAAACGAAACAAAAGTAACAATTTCAGGTATATGATTAATTCACAAGACATTAAAAAAGGCACCGCTATTCGCATGGACGGTGGCATCTGGGTGTGCATTGATTTCCAGCACCGCAAGCCAGGTAAGGGTAACACCATTATGATCATCAAAGTTAAGAACGTTTCTGATGGCCGCGTGCTGGAGCGCCGCTTCAACATCGGTGAAAAACTGGAGGACGTGGTCATTGAGCGTCGTCCCTATCAGTATCTCTACGAAGACCAGAGTGGACGTATCTTCATGAACCAGGAGACTTTCGAGCAGATTCCCATTGATAACGAACTCGTGATCGGCCATGAGTACATGAAGGAGAGCGACATCGTGGAAGTGGTCAGCGACACCACCGACGGTACCATCCTCTATGCTGAGATGCCCGTGAAGACCGTGCTCCGCGTCACTCACTCCGAGCCTGGTGTGAAGGGTGACACCGCCACCAACACGCTGAAGCCCGCTACACTGGAGACTGGTGTGGAAGTTCGCGTGCCCCTGTTCATCAACGAGGGTGACCTGATCCAGGTGGATACCCGCGACGGCAGTTATCTGCAGCGCGTAAAGGAATAATGAAATACTCTGTTATAGTTCCTGTCTATAATCGTCCCGACGAGGTCGATGAGTTACTCGAAAGCCTATCTAATCAAACTTTCAAGGACTTCGAGGTGATTATTGTGGAAGACGGGTCGGTAAAGACTTGCAAGGATGTTTGCGACAAGTACGCAGACATCCTTGTTTTGCATTATTACGCCAAGGAGAACAGCGGACCAGGGCAGAGCCGCAACTATGGTGCCGAGCGCGCTCAAGGTGACTGGCTGATCATACTCGACTCTGACGTGGTCCTCCCCGAGGGCTATCTGGCAGCCATTGATGACAGTCTGCAACTCTGTGATGCCTTCGGTGGTCCCGACGCTGCTCACCCCTCGTTTACACCCGTTCAAAAGGCCATATCCTACTCCATGACCTCGTTCTTCACCACTGGCGGCATCCGTGGGGGGAAGGCCAAACTCGACAAGTTCTATCCCCGTTCGTTCAACATGGGTATCCGTCGTGATGTCTATCAACAGTTAGGCGGCTTTTCCAAGATGCGCTTCGGCGAGGATATCGACTTCTCCTACCGTATCGTGGAGGCAGGCTATAAACCGCAACTCATCCCTGAGGCCTGGGTATGGCACAAACGGCGTACGGACTTCCGCAAATTCTTCCGCCAGGTGTATAACAGCGGTATCGCCCGTATCAACCTCGAGAAACGTCACCCTGGCACGTTGAAACTCGTCCATCTGTTACCCACCGTCTTCACCGTGGGTGTCATCGCCCTCATCCTCATCTCTGCTGTAGGCCGTGCGCTGATGCACTACGTCGATCGCGACCAGTTCTACTGGATGTGCTTCGCACCTTGGATACCTATTATATTATATAGCCTTATCATCTGCATCGACTCCACTATCAAGAACAAAAGCTTGAAGGTGGGACTGCTCAGCATCCCGGCGGCCTTCGTCCAACTGATGGGCTATGGCCTCGGGTTCATCGAATCGTGGTGGAAACGATGTGTACTCAGGCAAGACGAATTTACAGCCTTCGAACAAACATTCTACAAATAGTATAAACCCCTTTAAAACTTAAATGCAACACTATGGAAAAACTCAACATCACCCAATGGGCGGAAGAAGACCGTCCACGTGAGAGAATGGCAAGTCTCGGTGCTGAAGCACTGAGCAATGCCGAGTTACTGGCTATCCTTATCGGTTCTGGTTCAAAGAAAGAGAGTGCCGTGGAACTGATGAAACGGTTGTTGGCTGACTGCAACAACAACCTGAACACCCTTGGAAAGAAGACTATCCATGAGTTGTGTACCTATAACGGGATCGGTGAGGCGAAAGCCATCACTATCCTCGCGGCCTGCGAACTAGGCAAACGCCGCCAGATGGAAAGTCCAGAAGAACGACCTGACCTCGGTACGGCCACCCGCATCTACAACCACATGCACCCTATCATGCAGGATCTCGACGTCGAGGAGTTCTGGGTTCTTCTGCTCAACCAGCATTACCGCCTCATCAAAAAGGTACGTATCTCGCATGGCGGCATCACAGAGACTGCCGTCGATATCCGTATTGTCATAAAGGAAGCCGTACTCTCCAACTGCACCATCCTGGCTGTCTGCCATAACCATCCTTCAGGCAACCTCTCACCCAGCAAGGCCGATGACGAACTGACACGAGGCATCAAACGGGCCTGTGAACTGATGCGCATCCACTTCCTCGATCACGTCATCATCACTGACGGACAATATTATTCCTATCACGAGCTTGGCAGATACTGACTTATAGTCTATGAACAATATAAAAATCCCCACCGCTTCATGAAGGCGGTGGGGACAGAATCAAAGTATGCTCTTCTCTTACTTTCTCATGATCTTCTTACCATTGACGATATAGATACCATTAGGCAGACCATCAAGTGAAGTCACACCATTAAGCACCTTGCGACCGCTCAGGTCGTAGACATCGAACGGTTCTACGACGGCAGAAGCCTCTTCAATTTCCTCGATACCAGTCACCTCGTCGTCATCGTCTCCATCCAACGAACGCGTGCTCGAGGACGCCTTTACGATCACCTTGCAGGTAGCAGTCAGTCCCGTTGCCACAGATGTGCAAGTGATAGTCACCGTACCAGCCTTAACACCCTTCACCTTGCCGCCACTGGTCACCGTAGCCACCTTCGTGTTCGAACTCTTCCACGTCACGCTCTTGTCTGACAATGACGTGGGATAGACTGTAGCCTTCAGTGTCACCGTCTTACCTGTCTTAACGGTGGCCTCTGTCTTGTCGAGTTTGACATGACCGACAGTCACCTTACAGGTGGTTTTCAGACCCGTCGCCTTAGAGGTGCACGTGATGGTGGCTGTACCATACTTGATGCCCTTCACCTTGCCGCTACTTGACACGGTGGCAACACTCTTGTCAGAACTCTTCCACTTCACGCTCTTATCCGTCAACGACGAAGGAGTCACCGTTGCTTTCAGCGTCACCGTCTTGCCTTTCTCAAGAGCAACTTCGGACTTATTAAGTTTAACATTGCCAACAGTCACCGTACAGGTAGTACTCCAGCCTGTCGCCTTGGAAGTGCAAGTAATGGTAGCCGTGCCTACCTTCACGCCCTTCACCTTACCAGCGCTTGTCACAGTGGCGACCTTCGTATCTGAACTCTTCCAAGTCACACTCTTGTCCCTTAATGTCGAGGGATATACCGAGGCAGTCAGCGCTACAGTCTTACCCTTCTTGACGAATACCTCGGACTCGTCGAGCTTGACATAGCCAACTGTCACTTTACAAGTAGCTTTCGCACCCGTCGCTACAGCGGTGCAGGTGATGGTGGCCGTACCAGCCTTGACGCCTTTCACCTTACCAGCGCTCGTCACAGTGGCAACCTTTGTGTTCGAACTCGTCCAAGTCACGCTCTTGTCAGACAATGACGAGGGAGATACCGTGGCTTTCAGCGTCACCGTCTTGCCTTTTTGAATCTTAGCATTAGACTTGTCGAGTTTAACCGAAGAAGATATTACTCCCACTGAAACCTTGTCAGCATTCACGATCTCACCACTGTTGCTATTGATAAGCAATGTCACAATACTGATATTTTTCTTATTAGAAATCGAACCAGGCAGGGTAACAATATACTCATACTCATTAGCCACGCCCCTCTTCACCGACGAGGGAACGCTGCCATTCTGACCATATACACTGGGATAGATGCCTCTGGCCACATCATCGAACTTGATAGAAACTACCGGATCCAATTTCGTCCACTCATACATGTAATAATTCTCATCATAAGACTCCCCAGAATAGTAATTTTTCTGATCGTACGGGCCAACGTGATCCTCTAAAACCACATAAGCAATCTTATAGTTAGCGGCATTAGTGTCAAAGCCAAAGGTAGTCTTGGTCTTCACTGATACCGACATCTGCGATGCATCCGCATAATAGGCAGAAGCCTCTATCTTTGCATCGGCAGCATCCTTCAAATCTACTACGGCACTTTTAGCAGAATAATAATCGACGCTCTCAGTTTCCTGGGTTCTGCGGTTAATAAAACAACCCGGGTAACCCTTGACAGTACCAACATTACTTAAATAATAATTCTCTGCATTCGCCATCTCATCACCAGTGTGGACAGCAATGCCAATGAAGTTTTTAGGATAATCTTTCGACACCCGTTTCAGAGTTTCAATACCTCGGACACACCAGCCACACCAAGTGCCTGTAGCCTCTTCCATCACAACCTTACGAGGATATTGGTCTGCAGCAAAAACCTGAAGATTAAATACTCCTACAAAAATCAAAAAAGGTAATAGTCTCTTCATACTCTCTCAACTTTTATTAATAATTAGTAAATAATATGTGCAAATATATGGATTATTCTTGTAACTTCCAAATTATTTAAGAGATATTAAGATTGAATCTTCTAATAGATACATTTATTATGGGAAAAATGCGTATCTTTGCACACGAATATGACACAAGAAGAGAAGACGCAGATAGAAGAACGGATCGTAGATGTGCTGAAAACCGTCTATGACCCGGAGATTCCCGTGAATATCTACGACCTGGGCATGATCTACAAGATCGATGTGCAGGAGGACTATGCGGTGGAACTGGACATGACCTTTACAGCCCCCAACTGTCCTGCAGCCGACTATATATTAGAAGATGTACGCACGAAGGTGGAGAGTGTCGAAGGCATCAAGAGTGCCAACGTGAACCTCGTCTTCGAACCCGCCTGGGATCAGAGTATGATGAGCGAAGAAGCCCGAGTTGAATTGGGATTCGATTAAAAGATGAAGAACGTATATTTCCTTTCTGATGCCCATCTCGGGTCGCTGGCCATCCCACACGGACGGATGCAGGAGCGGAGACTGGTGCGCTTCCTTGACTCTATCAAGGAGAAGGCCGCCGCCATCTATCTCCTGGGTGACATGTTTGATTTCTGGTACGAATACAAATATGTGGTGCCGAAGGGCTACACCCGATTCTTAGGCAAGATCTCCGAACTGACAGACATGGGCGTGGAGGTGCACTATTTCACGGGTAACCATGACATTTGGGCCTACGAGTATCTGGAAAAGGAATGTGGTGTGATCCTGCATAAGCAGCCTGAGACGACGGAGATCTACGGCAAGATGTTCTTCCTGGCACACGGCGACGGACTGGGAGATCCCAACAAGAAATTCAAGGTGATCCGCGCCATCTTCCACTCCAGGTTCTGTCAATGGGCCTTCTCTAATATCCATCCCCGTTGGGCCATCTGGTTTGGACTGAACTGGGCCAAGCACAGCCGTATGAAGCGTCCCAACAACGAGGAACCTGCCTATATGGGTGAAGACCGCGAACATCTGGTACTTTTTACGAAGAAATACATCCAGTATCATTCCAACGTTGATTATTTCATTTATGGGCATCGGCATATCGAGGTGGACCTGCAACTGACGAAAAAAGCGCGCATGATCATCCTCGGCGACTGGATCACCCAATTCAGCTACGTGGTCTATGATGGTGACCACCTGTTGATGTCACAGTATATCGAAGGCGAAAGCCAGCCATAACAAGAACGGACATGAATGGACAGAAAATCGTAACATTCGGAGAACTCCTACTGAGATTCTCGAAACTTGACCACCTGCGGCTATCACAGGGGGATATGTTCACCAGTAAATATGGTGGAAGCGAGGCTAATGTAGCCGTTTCACTGGCTACACTAGGGGAAGACGTCACCTATATCACCCGTCTGCCTGACACTCCCGTAGGTCATGCTGGCGCCATGAATCTGGCACAGTTGGGCGTTGACACCAGTCACGTACTCTACGGTGGACAGCGTATCGGCACCTATTATTTCGAGCCTGCCGCTGGCATGCGCGCGGCCAAGGTGATCTACGACCGTGCCAACTCGGCCTATTACGACCTGAAACCGGGTATGATACCCTGGCGCGAGATTCTGAAGGACTGTGCTTTCTTCCATGTGTCAGGCATTACTGCAGCCATCTCCCAGCAGGCCGCCGACGCCACTTTTGAGGCGCTTGATATCGCCGACGAATTAGGTGTCACCGTCTGCTTCGATATCAATTACCGCAAGAACCTGTGGAAATATGGTGCTGACCCGCGTGAGACCTTGAGCCGTATGCTGTCACGTTGCGACATGATGTTCGGTGATGCCATTGAGTTCGAATGGCTCAGCCAGCATAAACAACCGCCCTTCACAGCTACTGACTCTAACTTCAAGATGCAGATGGACGAGTACCGCGAGTGGTTCGATGAACTTCATGAGCAATTCCCCCGCCTGAAAAACTGGATGATGGGCATGCGCAATATTGTTTCATCCAAACATCATACGCTGACAGGATTACTCTGGACGGAGGGGAGACTACTTCAGGCACCTATCATAGATATTACCGACGTCGTAGATCCCGTAGGTGTAGGCGATGCCTTTATGGGCGCATGGCTACACGCCCTCAAGAAATTTCCGGAAGACAGACAGATGCAACTAAACTACTCACTGGCCGCAGCAGCGCTGAAGAACACCATCCCTGGTGATTTCAACCTCTCGACAGATGATGAGATATTACATCTTATTGAACTGTTCTTTTAGCCAGTCCATACGGTTGTTCAGCCATTCCTTCACCGACTGAACCTCATTCTGGTAACTGCCCCAAACCTCATAGTTTGGCTTGACATAATCATAGAACGTGCCCCACCGGTTCTCGTTTTCCTGAATGGACCTCTTCAGATAGACGGCCGTCTCATCAATCTCCCGCATAATATCATATTTGCGGCTATAGAAGTAGTCATAGCGTTCCTTCACCCTGGCCACAAAGACAGGATCCTTAAACATCCTGCTGATCCAGTCTGACTTCTTAATCCAGAAGTCATAGGGGCCGCGATCCCAATAATCCGTATTACCGAATGCCAGATCAAAGTCCCAGATAGGTCCCATGGTAATCTTTCCACCACGCTTAAAGTGCATAAAACAACTATAAAGCATGGTTGCATCTGGGTTATGAGTAATCTCATTGATCAAATACCAATCGACAAACGAATCCATATCGAAATATGCTTTCCAGCCCACTCCAGGATCCAGGAAATTATTGGAATAAAGCACATTATCCGCAGTAGCCACGAAGTTCTTTGCATAATTGTAATTCGCATCACCCCTCTGCACATCAGGCTCTTCAATACTGATAGGACTCGTCATGTGACTAACATAAAAGAAACAAGAGTCCGCTTTGGTTGGCGCACGGCCATCAACTTCCAGCAGGAACCCGTCATCTCCAACGGCTACCCGATGGTTGGATATCTTAATCTTCTCGCAAAGCTCATAAGTACCGTCATATCTTCCATTAAGGGTCAGATCAACAAAATGGGAACTCGGTGTGTAATCCAAATTACTGATCTTTCCCAAATAGAGCGCCGTATGATTGCGAAGAGCACTCTTGTCTGCAAAATTGGCAAGCAATACCCAAGACCTATCCTTATGTTCTCCCAACAGTGAGATTTTTTCATAGAATTTCAGGCGATAAGGCTTTTTAAGCCATCGCGTCCATGTAGAATTTCCGCGACCCTTAATCTGCAAGTCCGTCTCTATCACTTCCCCTGGAGCCCGGGTTGTGACATCTTCCAGGAAATACATATGGGCATTCAGATAGGTTTCCTTTGAAGTGATGGGAGCACCGCCTGCTGTCGTAATCCTCATAACCGGCAAGCCCGTAAAGGAATGAACATACATCATGTAACTGAGCGATTTTTTCGAGGTATGAACCGTCAGGATGACTGGAGTCCTGAAGTCAAACATGGAATTGCCACTTATCGCCTCCATCCCATCAATCGTCACAAGCGTACCATCAAAGGTGAACCGTGGAATCAGATACTTCTTCTCTGTAACCATGGGAAGATAACAGTCGATGATACTGTCACCTATTATCTCACAACTACAATTACTAGGCAAGGTGGGATTCTCAGCAGTTACAAATTCAATATGGCGCAGTTTTGGTTCTACATCGACCACCAAAGTAGCCTCCAGACTGTCAAGTTTCCTTTTCAGTTCATCTGACTCCAGCTTAACACGAGCATTCATCTCTGCCAGAGCCTCATTATATTTCCTTTGGGCCTCGATTTTCTCTTCCAGATTTTTGTTTTCCTTCTTCAACGAATCATTAGCAGCCTCCCGAATAATCATTCGGTCGTAATAATCCGTCAGGTCTTCCTTACAGGCCGACAAACAGATCACCAACAAGATAGGGAAAAATATCTTTCTCATATTGCATCAAATTCCTTCTTGAGCCAATCCATGCGAGAGACCAGCCAATTCTTCATATTGCCAACTGCCTTTCCATAGAGTTCCCTCGTGTCAGAAGAGTTTGATTTGTATTTATCAAAATTCTTCCACCTGTGATCATTCTCCAAAACTGCATACCTCAGGTATTCCGCATTCGAATTAATCTCCGAGATGATATCCTGCTGGTGGTCATAGAAATAATCAAAACGCTCTTTCACCTTTGCTACGAAAGCAGGGTCCTGAAAGAGTCTTGCATACCAGTTTACATTCTTGATTACAAAACCAGAAGCAGGAGATTGTGAGATATTACCGAAGGCCTCTTCAAAGTCCCATATCGGTCCCATCTTCAACTTACCACCTCTTTGCAGGTTCATCACACAGTTTGCACTAAAGGCTCCATTATAATTTTTTGCGATTTCATTAATCAAATACCAGTCAACAAAGGAGTCTATATCCATATACTTCTGCCATCCCGTTGAGGCATCCGAGAAATTTGAGGAAAACAAGGCATTCTCAGCCGTCTGGAGAAAGGTACTTGCATACGCCACCGCCTCAGCAGAAGGACTACCCGGGGCTAACACTGTCACAGGACGCTCCAGATAATTGGTATAGAAAACCGACCCCCTCTCACTAGAGCCAACGCTCAGAATAAAACCATCATTTCCGACATTCACTCTGTTTACAGAAACCTCCAGACGTTCCACCATCGTATAGACTCCATAATACTTTTTATTGAGAAACATATCCACGAAATGCGCTCTCGGCGTATAGTCCAGATTGCTGATTTGACTCATATAAAAAGCCGTCTGGTTATGAAGGAATGTCAGATCATTATTGTTCGGACAGAGTCTCCATGTCACACCATTTGGCTCGTCAAACAACGAGATGTTATTGTTGAACTTCACCATATAGGTATTCTTTGCCGGCAGTTTATCAGTACTGGTACTGATTGAATAATCCGGATAATACCATTTAATAGGGCTTAGGCCCATAACCTTCATACTGGCCTTGATGACACCAGCTCCTTCTGAGGCCGTCGTCGGACTGGCTATGAGTTTAAAACTGCCACCATAATACTGGTTCTCATTCACCACATTGGCATGACCATTTGTATCAACCCATGCGGAAGGCAGACCCGTATATGCATTGACATAGACCACATAATCCTTGATCTGCTTAGCCGTAATGACACTCAACACGACAGGAGTGCTGAAGTCAAACTTGGTGACGCCACTCTCTGCCTCCACACCGTTAATACTTACGGCAGAACCTTGGAACGTAAACCGCGGTATCAACTGTTTATCATCGGTTATATTCAATATCCGACACTCCACGGCACTATCACCGATAATGGTACAAGGTGTATTCTCAATAAGTTGATAGGGGTTATCTGCAGCCACGAACTCCATGGAAAGTAAGAACGGTTCAACCGTATTTAGGCTGTCACCCAGTTCCTGCAGTCTCTGCTGGATCTTCTCGTTTTCTTCCTGACGCTTCTTGGCTTCCTCACTAAGTTCTTCTCCCTGTCTTTTGAGTTCTTCACTCTCTTCTTGGAGCTTCTTATTAGCATCTTCAAGTTCCTTACCCTGCCGCTCGATCTCCTCAATACGCTTTTCAATATCGGTCAGGTCCGTCTTACAGGCAGAAAGGCACAATACAGCCACTATTAATACAACAAAATTCTTCTTCATCATAATCAACTTAATGAATTAGTGACACACATTTCGCTGCAAAATTAATTCTTTTTTTGCAATTCGCCGCATAATTCAAATTTTTTTTGTATAAATGCCACTTTTTTATTAACAAGCAAACGGATAGACGAAAAAAGACGGCCACATATCATGACCGTCCTTGTCTTGAAGGGATATGCTCTTAAAGCAGATTCATCGTATCTGTGGCAATCATCAGTTCCTCATCAGTCGGAATGACAACCACTTTCACCTTTGAGTCGTCAGCAGAGATGACAGCCTCCTTGCCACGTACATTATTCTTCTCAGGATCAATTTTCACGCCTACGAACTCCAGGTCCTTACATACATCTTCGCGCATACCAATCTGGTTTTCGCCAACGCCTGCTGTAAATACAATCACATCGACACCGCCCATGGCAAATGCATAAGAACCTATATACTTCTTAATGTAATAATTATACATCTGCATAGCAAGTACGGCACGTGGATTGCCTGCTTTTTGGGCTGCCTCCACTTCACGCATATCAGAAGATATGCCTGAAATGCCCAGCACACCACTCTTCTTATTGAGCAGATCGCTCATCTCATCGGCAGTCAGATTGAGCTTCTTCTGAATGAAGGTCACGGCACCACCATCAATATCACCAGCACGTGTACCCATCATCAGTCCCTCAAGCGGAGTCAGTCCCATGGAGGTATCTACACACTTGCCATATTTCACGGCAGCAATCGATCCGCCATTACCGATGTGGCAGGTGATGACCTTCACGTCTTCAGGATTCAGGCCCAGGAACTCACAGGCACGGGCACTCACATAACGGTGAGAAGTTCCATGGAAACCATAGCGGCGAATAGCATATTTCTCATACAACTCATAGGGAATGGCGTACATATAGGCATACTGAGGCATGGTCTGGTGGAAAGCAGTATCGAATACGCCCACCTGCGGCAGACCAGGCATCAGTTCCTTCACGGCATTCACACCCTTCAGGTTGGCAGGATTGTGTAACGGTGCCAGATCAGAACATTCCTCAAAGACCTTCAGCACCTCATCGGTCAGGATCACGGACTTGTTGAACTTCTCGCCACCATGTACCATACGATGACCGACGGCATCGATCTCATCAAGACTCTTGATGACACCGATCTCCGGATCAGTAAGCAAAGAGAATATAAACTTGACGCCCTCGGTATGTTCTGGGATATCATGCATAATCTGACGCTTCTCACCATTGGGCAGTTTGACCTTCACAAAGGCACCGTCCAAGCCCACGCGCTCAGCACCGCCACTGGTCATCACACTCTTGTCGTCCATATTATACAACGCGTACTTAATAGACGAAGAGCCGCAATTCAATACAAGGATTTTCATATTTAATGTTTAATCTTTAATGTTTAATGTATTACTTCTTCGCGTCCATTGCCTGACAGGCAGTGATGGCGATCATATAGTAGATGTCATCTACAGAACAGCCACGCGAGAG
>JAFYPG010000204.1 GCA_017547605.1 Prevotella sp. | reverse complement strand
ATCGTACCGCCACGGGTAATGATACCACTCACATTCTCTGTCGTGAAGGGCTTCACCTCGTCATGGATCAGTCCTTCATATCCACGATAGATACCCTTGATATTAAAACCATTGTAGATACCAGCACGTGTCACGGCACGGATGGCCGCATTCATTCCAGGTGCATCACCTCCAGAGGTGAGGATGCCAATAGTCTTTACCTTTGCCATAAAATAATATTTTAGTTATACATGTTTATCTCAAGCCAAAGCACAGCCAAACCGATAATCCAGCCAGCCAGCACTTTCAGTGTGACGTGCTTCATGTACCAGCCCAGTCGCATGTGCTCCATCCTCATCAGGGCCAGACCGCTGACGGTACCCACCGACAACAGACAGCCACCTGCTGCCGTCGAGAAGGCGATGATCTTCCAGTAGGCTCCGTTCTTCAGGAACTGAGTCATATACTCGGCATCGGGCACCAGTTCCAGGTGCGAGGTTTCCAGCACAGGATAAAGCGAGATATCGCTGACGGCGATGGTGAACGTATCAACCATCGCACTGAGCAGACCCGACACCACTCCAATCACCCACACGTTGTGGATATTCTCGTCGAACCAGGCCGACACGTCGGCGAAGACACCCGTCTCGACCACCACACCCATGGCCAGCATGATACCCATCACGAAGAGGATTTGCTGCAGGGAACCGTACTGGATAGCCCTGGGCATCAGGCGACGCGACGACATCTGGTCGGCATCCATCAGTTTACGGTTCATCAACTCGTTAACCACCCAGAGCACGGAGAGCACACACAGGGCCCCGAGGAAGGGCGACAGTTTCGTGATGTTATGGAAGGTGGGGATAAACCACAGACCACCGATACCCACAAACAACATCAAGACACGCTGCCAGGGACTCAGGTTCGTATCGTCACCCCGATACGGCATCGGCGACCATTGTGTATCCAGACGATCAGGAAGCGCACGGCCGATAAGGAACGTCGGAATCACCCACGCCAGAATGGCTGGCAGGGCCATATACGACGAGAAATGGGTAGCCGAGACGGCTCCGTCACCCCAGAGCAACAGTCCCGTGGGATCACCAATCACTGTAAACGAGCCACCGCAGTTGGCCGCGATCACAATTGCCGAACCTACCAGCATCCGCTGGCGGCGGCTCTGCACGATATTACGCATGATCACCAGCATCATCGTGGCCGTCGTCAGGTTGTCGAGGTTGGCTGATACGATGAAGGTGGCCAGCGTGATGGTCCACAGCAGGCGCTTGGAGTTACGCGTACGGATCCACTTCGTGATAAAGTCGAAGCAGCCGTTGTTGTTCAAGATCTCGATGATGCTCATCGTGGCCAACAGGAACATCACGATGCTGGCGGCACGCCCCACGTAATAGAGGAAGATATCGTCGTAGATGAAATACTTTACGGCATCGCTCGACGGCTCCTGTCCAGCCAACCACATCATATATTCAGCAGCATGATGCGCCATCACGAAGTCGGTGCCATAACAGATATAGACCACCCACCCCACCGTTCCGATAAACATGGCGATGGCGGCTTTGTTCACACCCGTCAGATGCCCCGTGGCGATCACCACGTAGCCCAGCAACAGCAATATAATGATAATCAGTGTCATAGTCAATTAATTCAGTATCTTCGTCGGCGTCCAGAACCAGACAATGGTGCCATGACCGTCCTCGTCATTGTCGCGGGCTCCGATCTTGCCGCCCGTACGGTCGATGATGGCCTTGCAGATGCTCAGACCCAGTCCTGGCGTCTGGTCCTGTAAATAAGTATTCTTGTCCGACAACAGGGCGAAAATATTCGCTTTCAACTTTTCAGGCAGTCCCTCGCCTGAATCCTTCACCTCCACATAGAAGCCACCTTCCTTCATATAGTAGCTCAGGGTGATCTTGCCCTCCGTGGTGTGCTGCATGGCATTCTCCAGCAGGTGCATCGTCACCACCTTCAACAACTTGGCATCCAAGAGGGCGCGCAAGCCACCGATAGGCTCTTCCACCTCCAGCGCCACACCCTCCGGCAGTTGCCGACGGATCTCCGAAGCATAGGCAGACATCTCTGCATCTACATCCGTCACCTGACGGTCGAAGAGCGCCGTATTACCCTCGATATCAGAGAGCGACAGCAGTTCGTTAATCAGATGCAGCAACTGCAACCCGTTCCCGTTGATCAGACTCAGCAACTGGTCACGCTCCTCGTCGGGCATCGTTCCCTCGGGCGTGGTAATCATCAGTTCCGAGAAGCCTATAATAGCATTCAGCGGCGTACGCAGGGCATGACTCATATTATTCAGGAAGATATCCTTCAACTCCTCACTCCGACGCGCCCGGTCCATCTCCTTCTGCAGCCGTTTCTTCGACAGGCGCTGCATGATGCCGAAGATCAGCAGGGAGACGATGATCAGTCCAGCCACGAGGAACCACACCCATATAGGAATACCTAATCCGTCGAAGCGGCTCCTCACATGCGCATACACATCATCAATCTCACCTTCTTCTTCCATCTTATCGAGTTCCACGTTGATGGCGTCGATCAACTGTTTGTTATTGCTCACGTAACAGTATTCCCTCGACATCAGCGTCAGGTCCTCTGCCTTCAGGTTATCAAGTTCAAGTAAGTTGACAAGATATCTCGCCTGATAGCGGAAGCAGATCACAGCATCGTACTTGCCTGCAGAGAGATCCCTCAACGCCTTCTTCAGGTCCTTGATCAGGCAGACCTTCGCTCCTAACGCGGTCAGTGTGTCACGGATGGGGCGCGACTCCATGAAGGCCACCGACTTACCATTCAGACTCCGCAGGCCAAGATGCCCCACATGAGGGTTCTCCTTCCGATAGACGATCTGATAATAAAGTTTGAAGACGGCACGGGAGTAGTTGGTGATGTTCTGTCGGTATGGCGAGAACACCATCATACCGAGGTCCACCCTGCCACTCAGGATATCGTCGGCGATATTCTCCCAGTTATTGGGGGCGTAGGTAAAGGGGATGTTGAGCCGCTCCATCAACCGCTTGGTAAAATCCACGTCATGGCCCTTGGGAACGAAATTCTCGTCAAGATACTCCAACGGTGCATAGTCCTTATCCATACCGAACACGAGAGGGTGTTCATTCGTAAAGCCGAGATTGTCCGCTTTGCCCGAAAAGGCAAAGGATATTAGTAGCAATATACAGACCAATCTCAGTTTCATGTTTGTGACATACGTCTGGATGGGTACAAAGTTACAAAAAGTTTTGGAAACCACAAAACTTTTCCATAAAAAAAAGAATAATGTAGAATCTGTCCCGTCATTCCTACATCGGAATATAGGCCAAACACCAGATCGAAAAAAAACAAAAATTTGTTTGGTTTTCTCCTCGCTTATTCGTACCTTTGCCAGCAGAATTACTACTTAATCATAGAAACATGAACCAAATTACAGAAAAAGAAGGCATCAGAGATGCCAGAGAATTGGGTATGCCCAAGTATGTGATCTTGGGTATCCAACATTTGTTTGCCATGTTCGGTGCCACCATCCTGGTGCCCGTTCTGACAGGACTCTCCGTATCGTCAACCCTACTCTTCGCGGGTATCGGTACATTGGTCTTCCACTTTGTGAGTAAGTTGCAGGTGCCTGCCTTCCTCGGCTCGTCGTTTGCCTTCCTCGGCGGTTATATGTCGGTAAAGGCGCTGGGCGTGGAGCAAGGCATGAGCGAGACACTGGCCTTGGACTATGCCTGTGTGGGCGTGTTCTTCGCGGGCCTGTGCTATTTCGTGATGGCAGGACTCATCAAATCGTTCGGCATCGACAAGATCCTGAAATTCTTCCCGCCACTGGTGACAGGACCGATGATTATCGCCATCGGACTGGTGCTCTCGGGCAGTGCCATCCAGAACTGCACCACCAACTGGACACTGGCCCTCATAGCCGTGGTGACAGTGATCGGTGCAAGCATATGGGGCAAGGGCATCATCAGGATCATCCCCATCCTGCTGGGTGTGCTGGTGAGTTATCTGACGGCCGTCGCCATGGGCGAGGTAGATTTCTCGGCACTGAGCGACGCAGCCTGGATCGGACTGCCGTTCAGCAAGGAGCAGACCGTGCTGGCGGTATTTAACGAGATGGACTCGTCGTTCCTCATCTCAACCATCATCGCCATTCTGCCCATCGCCATTGCCACCATCATGGAGCATATCGGTGATATGTGTGCCATCTCATCGACCGTAGGCAAGGACTTTCTGAAGGAGCCCGGTCTGCACCGCACGCTGATGGGCGACGGACTGGCCACAGCACTGGCATCGCTCTTCGGAGCCCCTGCCAACACGACCTACGGTGAGAATACGGGTGTGCTGAACCTCACGAAGGTGTTCGACCCTGCCGTGATCCGTCTGGCAGCCATCTTCGCCATCCTTCTGTCGTTCTGTCCGAAGTTCGCCTGTCTGATCGGTCTGATCCCAACAGCGACTATCGGTGGCGTGAGTCTGATCCTCTACGGTATGATCTCGGCCGTTGGTGTGCGCAACCTGGTGGAGGACAGCGTGGATTTCAACTCCTCGCGGAATGTGTTTGTGGCAGCGTCGATTCTGGTTATTGCCATTGGTGTGAAGTATGGT
>JAFYPG010000203.1 GCA_017547605.1 Prevotella sp. | reverse complement strand
CACCCTCGCCACCGCCCTGCCCGAAGGTCGTCACCTCGTCCGACTGATGTATGTCATCGAAGGTTATGAGTTCTTCCCTGAGTTCTGGGGCTTCGTACTCGACAAGGGTCGCCGTCTCGTTGAGGCTCCCGCTTTTCCTTCCAGAAAGATCGAATTCATCGGCAACTCCATCACATGTGGCTATGGTAACGAGGGCCTGGATAAGATGGAACACTTCGACTACGCCACGGAGAACCACTATTATTCATACGCGTCTATCGCTGCCCGCAACCTTGAGGCCCAGCATTGGGTCGTCGCCCGCAGTGGCATTGGTGCCTATCGCAACTACGACGGACCGAAGACTGGTAATCCAGAGTCCTGCATGCTCGCGCAGTACGAATACACAGGTTATGCTTGGGGGCCGGAACTGCGAAAAGAATATCCCCTCCTCGCCGAGAAATGGGACTTTTGCCGTTACCAGCCCGATGTCGTCTGCATCAACCTTGGCACCAACGACCTCTCCACGCCCAACTTCGACCTGAAACTCCTCAAGGCCTCCTACCAGAAACTCCTGAAGATGGTGCGCCAGCATAATCCTCAGTCGAAGATCGTGCTTCTCATTGGTCCGATGCTTTATAATCAGGAGTTGGAGATTGCCGTCCAGTTACTTAATGAGATTGCTGCTGAGGCTCAGGCCGCAGGCGACAAGGAGATCTATCGTTTCGATATCCCCCACATCGACGGTGAAGTCTTCTTAGGCAACGACTGGCATCCTAATGTCTATCAGGATGAAAAGATGGCCAACGAACTCACCGCTTACCTTCGTAAGTTGATGAACTGGTTTTAGTTCCCTAAACGTTTTCGGATGTCTTCGAGGATGGCGAGGAGGTCGGGCATCGTCTCGGCACGAAGCATGGCGATGCGCGTCTGACGGAAATCGGGAATACCTTTGAAGATAGGAGTTGCAGCGAGGTGTCTTCTGGTATGGAGGATGCCTCGCTTCTCGTCGATACGCTCCACGTTGATGCGTAGGAGTTCTTCGAGGATGTCAAGTTTCTCGTTGAAATCGAGGCTTTCGCGACTGAAGATCCAGGGACAGCCGAAGGTGGCACGACCAATCATCACGGCATCCACGCCGTAGGTATCGAAGGCTTTATCAGCCTCGTCGAGCGAGTGTATGTCGCCATTACCTATAATAGGAATATGTATGCGCGGGTTACGCTTCACCTCACCGATGAGCGTCCAGTCAGCAGTGCCTGTGTACATCTGTGAGCGCGTGCGACCATGGATCGTCAGGGCTTGGATGCCACAGTCCTGCAACTGTTCGGCCAACTCCGTGATGATCAGTTGTTCGCAGTTCCAACCCAGTCGGGTCTTTACAGTGACGGGCAGGCTGACGGCTTCCACCACCTTTTGCGTGATCTCCAGCATCTTGGGGATGTTCTGCAGCATGCCAGCACCAGCGCCCTTGCCTGCCACCTTCTTCACAGGACAGCCGAAGTTCAGGTCGATGACATCGGGGCCAGCCTGTTCGACAATCTTCGCAGCTTCCACCATCGCCTCCACGTCGCGGCCATAGATCTGGATGCCCACGGGGCGCTCCTCGGCACTAATGGTCAGTTTCGAGATCGTCGATTTCACATCGCGGATCAGCGCCTCAGCACTCACGAACTCCGTATAGACCATCGCTGCCCCGAACCGCTTGCACAGGGTCCGGAAGCCGATGTCCGTCACATCCTCCATGGGTGCCAGGAACACGGGCCGCTCGCCGAATTCTATATTACCGATCTTCATTTCGCCTGCAAAAGTACACTTTTTTCCTGAATTATTTGGCAGTTTTTAGAAAAAGACTTATCTTTGCACACGACAATCATGTGGTTGTCGCTTAAATTTGACACTATGGAACAATTGCTGCACTATGTGTTTAAGCACAAACTGTTCCCTTTGCGGGAACTGAAGACGAGCGACGGTGATCCCGTCGAAGTGATTGACCCCGGACTGCACAACCGCAACGCAGGCCCCGACTTCTTCAATGCGAAAGTGAAGATCGGACGGACCCTGTGGGTGGGGAACGTGGAGATCCACGACAAGTCGAGTGACTGGTATCTGCACGGCCACGACAAGGATCCGCGCTATGAGAACGTGATTCTCCATGTGGCAGGGGTGCTCGATGCCGAGGTGATGAACACCAACGGCGAGTTTATCAAACAGATGCAACTCGATGTGCCAGAGCATGTCCGTGAGCACTATGACGAACTGCTGAAGACAGACTGTTACCCTCCCTGTTACAAGGTGATCCCAGAACTGACGCGGTTGATGGTACACGCCTGGATGGCAGCCCTCCAGACGGAAAGGCTGGAGCAGAAGACAGAGGCCATCCGACGGCGGGTAGAGCGCTGTAACGGTTCGTGGGAGGATGCATACTTCGTCACCCTTGCCCGTAACTATGGCTTTGGCATCAACGGTGATGTTTTTGAGCAGTGGGCGGAGAATATCCCCTTGAGTGCCGTCGCCCATCACCGGGATGACCTCTTTCAGATAGAGGCGATCTTTATGGGACAGGCAGGACTGCTCGAACTAGAGGCAGTGCCCGAGTATTATCAGAAGGAGGCGCTTAACGAGGGCTACTTCGCCAAACTGCGTAATGAATACCTTTATCTGGCACACAAATTCTCGATGAAACCAATTGATTTCCATCTATGGCGGTTCCTTCGGCTGCGGCCACAGAACTTCCCCCATATCCGCATCGCACAACTCGCGAACCTCTATTACCAGCAGAAGGCGGGGTTGAGTCAGTTGGTGAGGTGCGACACTATCGAGGAGTTGAGGACCCTCTTCAATTCGCATGTTACCCCTTACTGGGAGACGCACTATACCTTCGGCTCCACGAGTTCGAAGACGGAAAAGCACCTGACCTACGGATCGCTGAACCTCCTGATGATCAATACGGCCATTCCCATGCTCTTCGCCTACGGACGCCATCAGGCAAGGGAAGTGCTCTGCGATCGTGCCTTCGACTTCCTGGAAAAGTTGAAGGCGGAGAACAACTATATCATCCGAATGTGGCAGCAGGTGGGACTACCCGTTGAAACCGCAGGTGACTCTCAGGCGCTCATCCAACTCAAGAAAGAATACTGCGACAAGAAGGATTGTCTCCGCTGTCGCTTTGGCTACGAATATCTTAAACGAAAATAGACGATGAATACAGAGATTTTCTACACAATGGCGTTGACGCGTCTGACGAATTTTAATTATCAGCAGGCATTGGAACTGTATAAGGCAGTGGGTGGTGCACAGTTACTCTATGAGCACAGATATGACATCGGGGATATCCTCAAGGAGTGTTCGCCACGTCTGACAGAAGCCCTGAAGGACTGGGATGAAGCGATGAAACGGGCAGATTTTGAGTTAAAGTATATGGAAGAACATGGCATCCGGGCTCTGACCCTGATGGATGATGACTATCCGCAGCGGCTGTTGGAATGTCCCGATGCACCTATTGTTTTGTACTTTTCAGGTAATTGCGACTTGAATCAGACGAAGATCGTCAGTATCGTAGGTACGCGACAATGTACCCAGTACGGACAGGATCTGATTCGCTGTTTTATCGCTGATCTGCGCCAGTATTGTCCACAGGTGCTCATTGTCAGTGGTCTGGCGTACGGTGTAGATATCTATGCTCATCGGCAGGCCTTGGCGAATGGTTATGAGACGGTGGGTGTACTGGCACATGGTCTGGATCAGATCTATCCTTACCGTCATAAAGATACGGCTGCCGAGATGCAGAGACATGGTGGGTTGCTGACGGAATTCATGACACAGACAAATGCCGACAAACCCAATTTCGTGCGACGGAACCGTATTGTAGCGGGGATGGCAGATAGTACCGTCATCATTGAAAGTGCTGCCAAGGGTGGAAGTCTGATCACTGCAGAAATCGCCCAAAGTTATGACCGCAGCGTTTTTGCTTTTCCCGGCAGTGTCTATGCGGAATTTTCCCAGGGTTGTAATCATCTGATCAGGGACAATGGGGCTGGCCTGATCACCAATGCAGATGATTTTGTCCGTGCGATGGGATGGCAGGATGAGGCGATTCGGAAACAAGCCAATGCCGATGGAATCGAGCGGGACCTATTTCCATCCCTCTCTCCAGAAGAACTGAAGATCGTTGGTCTTGTACAACAGACCAACGATCTTCAACTTAATATTCTCAGTGTGAAGACGGGCATCCCTATTGGCCAACTGTCCGCCCTACTGTTCCAACTGGAGATGAAGGGCATCGTAAAACCCCTTGCCGGTGGGATGTATCACCTACTGGCATGAATCCTTGTGGATGCTCTCGGCCATGAGGCGGTAGATCTGACGAGTGCGCTCGTCAGGGAGGAGTTCTAACTGGCGGTTCATGACGTTGACATCGTAGCGCACCATCGGACCTGTCTGGGCATCACGGGGCGACATCTCTGAGACTTTTTTCGCGGTT